>JAZNVK010000077.1:0-14267 GCA_045592805.1 Faecousia sp. | reverse complement strand
TAGGTAATTTGCACTTTTTTCCACAAATGGAAACCGCCCCACCGAAGTGGGGCGGCAGAAAATCATTACATGGGCTGGCGGATCAGGGCCTTCATGTCTTCCACAGAGGCTTCCTTGTGGTTGCCGGGTGCGCAGGCATCGGCATAAGCGGACTGGGCCAAAAATTCCAGATCCTCTTCCTTGATAGCGGGCAGCTTAGTGGGGATGCCCACATCCACGCTGAGCTGACGGACAGCATCCACAGCAGCCTTACGGTAAGTAGCCTGGTCCATACCGGTGGTATCCACGCCCATGGCTTCGGCGATGGCCTTATACTTTTCGCCGGTCACATCGGCGTTAAATTCCATAACGATGGGCAGCATCATAGCGCAGGCTACGCCGTGGGGAGTATCGTACACCGCGCCCAGGGTGTGGGCGATGGAGTGGGCAATGCCCAGGCCCACATTGGAGAAGGCCATGCCGGTGACGAACTGACCCAGTGCCATGCCCTCACGGCCCTCGTCCTCGTTCTCCACAGCGCCACGGAGGCTCTTAGCGATCAGACGAATGGCTTCCAGATTCAGACAATCGGCCAGCGCCCAGGCGGACTTGGTGGTGTAGCCCTCGCTGGCATGAGTCAGAGCATCCACGCCGGTGGCGGCGGTGAGACCCTTGGGCATGGTGGACATCATATCGGGGTCAACAATGGCGATATCGGGAATATCGTTGGTATCCACGCAGACGAACTTACGCTTCCGCTCCACGTCGGTGATGACGTAGTTGATGGTAGCCTCGGCGGCAGTGCCGGCGGTGGTGGGGACGGCGATGGTGTAAACGGTACGGTTCTTGGTGGGAGCCACACCCTCCAGAGAGCGCACATCTTCGAACTCGGGGTTGTTGATGATGATACCGATGGCCTTGCCGGTATCCATGGAGGAACCGCCGCCGATGGTGATCATGTAGTCAGCGCCGGAGGCCTTGTAGGCAGCTACGCCGGACTTGACATTCTCAATGGTGGGATTGGGCTTGATGTCGGAGTAGATCTCATAAGCCATGCCTGCTTCGTCCAGCAGATCGGTGACCTTCTTGGTCACACCGAACTTCACCAGATCGGGGTCAGAGGCCACAAAAGCCTTCTTCAGACCCTTGGCGGCTACCAGACCGGGGATCTCCTTGATGGCACCTTTGCCGTGATAGGAAACTGCGTTGAGTACAAAACGATTGACCACTTTGTTATCCTCCTGAAGTATATTTTGGATTCTGCTCCTATCATACCATATTTCGCCCATAGGAACAAGAAAAATCCACAGAAAATCTGTGAAATCTGCAGAGGAATTTTTTCTTGACATTGCTGTGATTTGTGGTATTATAGATAATAATTTCATAACCTTATCGAGAGTGGCGGAGGGACCGGCCCTATGAAGCCCGACAACCTGCATCAGCAAGGTGCCAATTCCGGCGAGAGATCGACAGATGAGGACACAACTTTGTACCCTGTCGAGAGGACAGGGTATTTTTGTATCGACAAGGGCTATGGAAAAATAAATAGAAAAGGAAGTCTTTGTTATGCAAAAAAGAATTTTTACCTCTGAATCCGTGACCGAAGGCCATCCTGATAAGGTCTGCGACCAGATCTCCGACGGCGTTCTGGACGCAATCCTGGCCCAGGACCCCCACGCCCGTGTGGCCTGCGAGAGTATGGCAACCACCGGCATGGTCTTAGTGGCCGGTGAGATCTCCACCAGCTGCTATGTGGATATCCCTCACGTTGTTCGTGAGACCATCTGCAAGATCGGCTACGACTCTCCTCTGGCCGGCTTCGACGGCCATAACTGCGCCGTTCTCACCGCCATCGACGAGCAGTCCAGCGATATCGCCATGGGCGTTGACAGCTCCTATGACGATGCCGATACTCTGGGCGCCGGCGACCAGGGCATGATGTTCGGCTACGCCTGCGACGAGACCGAAGAGCTGATGCCCGCAGCCATCTCCTATGCTCATAAGCTCACCAAGAAGCTCACTGCCGAGCGCAAGAACGGCCACCTCAACTGGCTGCGCCCCGACGGCAAGAGCCAGGTTTCCGTACAGTATGCCGAAGACGGCAGCGTGGAGCGCATTGACAATGTGGTCATCTCCACCCAGCATGCCCCTGAGATCGATATCAAGGATCTCCGTGAGGCCGTGATCGAAGAGATCATCCGTCCCACTCTGCCCTCTGACCTTCTGGATGCCGATACCAAGTTCTATGTCAATCCCACCGGCCGTTTCGTCATCGGCGGCCCCGTAGGCGACAGCGGCCTCACCGGCAGAAAGATCATCGTTGACACCTACGGCGGTTATGCTGCCCACGGCGGCGGTGCCTTCTCCGGCAAGGACCCCACCAAGGTTGACCGCAGCGCTGCTTACATGGCTCGCTACGTTGCCAAGAACATCGTTGCTGCCGGTCTGGCCAAGCGCTGCCAGATCGAGCTGGCCTACGCCATCGGCGTTGCCCAGCCCGTGTCCGTCCATGTGGATACCTACGGCACCGGTAAGCTCACGGACCTTCAGCTGTCTGACCTGGTGGCTCAGTGCTTCGACCTGCGCCCCGCAGCCATTATCTCCAAGCTGGATCTCCGCCGTCCCATCTATCAGCAGGTAGCTGCCTACGGTCACTTCGGCCGCAGCGATCTGGATCTGCCCTGGGAGAAGACCGACGCTACGGAGCTGCTGCTGGCCAAGGTCTAAGACCTCAATATTTCTTCGTAAGGAAGCGATACTATGAAACTCTCGCAAAAAATCACCGGCTGCGCCCTCTCACCCATCCGGAAATTCTATCCCTATGTGGTTGCTGCCCAGAAGCGTGGTATTCAAATCCATGCCCTGAACATCGGTCAGCCGGATATCCTCACTCCCGAAACTTATTTCGAGGCGCTGAGCAACTACCGTGCCAAGGTGCTGGAATACGCACCCTCTCCCGGTATCCCCGAGCTCATCGAGGCGGTGCAGGCTTACTACGCCCGTCTGGGTGCGGAGTTTAAGACCGACGACATTCTCATCACCACCGGTGGCAGCGAAGCACTGCTCATGGCCATGCTCTGCATCCTGGATGAGGGGGATGAGATCATTGTTCCCGAGCCCTTCTATCCCAATTACAATACCTTCATCCGCATGGCCGGCGGTCATATCTGCCCCCTGCGCACCCAGCCGGAGGATGGCTATCGCTATGCCACCCGTGAGCAGGTAGAGCCCCTCATCGGCCCCAAGACCCGTGCCCTGTTGGTGACCAACCCCGGTAACCCCACCGGCACTGTGCTGACGGCCCAGGAGCTGCGCCTCATGGCGGATATTGCCAAGGAGCATGATCTCTACCTGATCTGCGACGAGGTCTACCGTGAGTTTATCTACGACGGTGAGATGGCAACCGCCGCCAATTTCACGGATCTGGAGGAAAATCTGATCCTCATCGACTCCGTATCCAAGCGTTTCAGCGCCTGCGGCGCCCGTATCGGCGCTCTGATCTCCCGCAATACGGAGCTTATGGCCAATGCCACCAAGATCGCCCAGGCTCGGCTGTCCGTGGCCACGCTGGATCAGGTAGGTGCTGCGGCGCTCTACGGAGTGGATCCCGCCTACTTTGCGGAAACCCGTGAGGAGTATCGCCGCCGCCGTGATGTCTGCTACCGCAAGCTCATGGAGATCCCCGGTGTGGTGACCACAGAGCCCAAGGGCGCTTTCTACACCATGGCAAAGCTGCCCGTTGACAATGCCGAAGACTTCCAGATGTTCCTGCTGAAGGATTTCGATTACGAGGGTGAGACCGTCACCTTCTCCGCCGGAAACGGCTTCTACGCAACGGAGGGTGCCGGTGAGCAGGAGATCCGTATCGCCTATGTGCGCTGCTGCGAAGAGCTGGAGCGCGCCCTGGAGATTCTGAAAATCGCCATCGAAGCCTACAATCAGAAATAAAGCAAGCAGCCCCGTCAGTATCGACGGGGCTGCTTTTGTGTATTAGTAAAGTTCTACTTCATAGCTGTAACGGGCGGTTTCTCCGGGGGCGAGGAATTTCAGCATGCCCTTTTCACGGGTGATGGCACGGCCGTCGGCGTAGCAGTTGCCGCATTCCAGACCCAGCACGTAATCCCGATATCCCATCATCTTCCACTCCACAAAGCCGTCCAGCACCTTGGGGTCAAAGCGGATCCGCAGTCCCATGCCCAGCTTGGGCTGCTCCAGCTCCACGCAGGCAGGCTCCGTGAACTGATGATAGTAGCAACGCTCCTGATAGCCGGGGGTGGGAGGCTCCATTTTCGCCCAGGAGTCCAGGTGCTGTGCAGCGTGTGCATCTCTGGGGTTGACCACCGTGGAATTGATCCGCAGCTTGCTGTCCTCGTCCAGAAGGGGATAGCCCAGATTCATATGGTAGAGAATTTCAAAAGGCTCTACCCGATCGCCGCTGTTTTCGATCACGTCTGTCAGGGTAAAGCGGTTTTCGTGGATCTTCACCCGAAGCTCCCGATACAGGCGGAGCTTTCTGCCGAAAATGACTTCATCCGGCACGGTGGCTCGTATCACCAGCTCGTCACCCTCTTCAAAATACTGCAGCTCCTCCGCCGGAGTGTTGGCAATGCTTCCGTGGAGGCTCAGAACCTCGCCCTGATCCTCGCAGGGCGAACCCACATTCTCCAATCCACAGGTGGTGAGGAAGCCGGCGGTAAAGCTGCGCAGCCATTCCGAGTTCCGTTTTTCGTAGTACTGGGGCGCTACGTAGCCGCAGGGGGAGAGATAGCTGCAATTGACCCCCTTGCAGCGCAGCACCGGAATATCCAGGCAGCGATCCGGGGAGAGTTCCAGCTCCAGGCCGCTGGCATTGTACAGCCGCAGCAGCGCCATGCCGTCGCCTTTGCCGCCCACACGGCGCAGGTGATCAAAACCGTAGAGCTGTTTCTTGTGTCCGAGATAGGGATTCATTCTGCTCCTCCTTCCATCAGGGGGCGAACAGCGGCATAAACCGCTTCATATCGCTCAAAATGCTTCATATACCGCTTATGCTGCTCCAAATCGGGGGTGTAGGTGTGGATAGGACGCACCATTTTCTCCGCTGCTGCCTCTAACGAGGGGAAGAGTCCCACCGCAACGCCTGTGAGCATGGCAGAGCCCACGGTGCCTGCATCGGCGGTCTGCAGCGCCGTGACCGGCTTCAGGAAAATGTCCGCTTTCATCTGCATCCACATGGGAGAGCGTGCGCCGCCACCGGTGGCATACAGATGGTCAAAGTCAATGCCACAGACCTTCATGCGGCGGTAGTTCAGGTACATCTCGTAGCTGACCCCCTCCATGCAGCCCCGATACAGCTGAGGCAGGGAAGTGGCGGTGCTGAGCCCCAGAATAGCGCCTCTGGAGCCGGTGTCCATATAGGGGGTCGCAGCTCCGGCAAAATGGGGCAGCACCAGAAGTCCCGTGGGCTCCTTGGGGCAGAGGGACTCCAGATAGGCATTGACACCCTGAGCCCCTGCCAGACGAGCCTCCTCCTTGCAGAAATTCTCCGTAAACCACTGCAGCAGAGCGCCGCCGGTATAGGAGAAGGCGTAGCTCACATACTGCCCCGGGATCACGTAGGGGACGATACAGTAGGCATTTTCTGCCAGCGCCTCGGCATCGGGCAGCTTTGTAAAAATGGGAGTCAGGCACTGCACCGTGCCTGCGCCGTCCACGGCCGTTCCCTCCCGGAAAGCGCCTGCGCCCACGGCGGCCGCCAATTGGTCATGGCTCACATTGACGATTTTGGTATTTTCGCCCAGGGGACAGATTCCCGGCAGCAGCGTGCCTGCCACCGTTCCGCTGGGTACGGGTCGGGGCAGAAGAGCCTCCGCAATGCCGGCGGCCTCCAGCAGCTCCTTGCTCCAAGTGAGGCTTTCCAGGTCAAAAGCCAGACTGCGGCAGGCCAGAGAGTAGTCGATCTGCGCCTTGCCCGTCAGGCGGTAGACAATATAGTCCTCCATAAGGAAAATATGCCGCACCTGCTTCCAAAGCTCCGGCTTCCGCTCCTTCAGCCACATGAGTTTCGGCAGAGAATACATCTCATGGGGCGCAAGACCGGTGATGGCGGTGATCCGCTCCTTGCCCAACAGGGCCGTCAGACGGGCGCATTCCTCGGCGCCTCTGGGGTCGGTGTAGAGCATGACGGGATACAACGGTTGACCCTTTTCGTCGGTGACTACGAAGCTCTCACCGAAGCTGGTAACGCCGATACCCTCGATTTCCGGGCATTTTTCCGCAATTTCACACAGAACCTCCTGCACTGCCTGCCACAGCCGCAGCGCATCCACCTCGTTCTGAGAGAGCAGAGAGTACTCCCGACGGCACACCGCCAGCACATTGCCCTCGCCATCAAAGGCGGTGCATTTGCAGGCGGTGGTGCCGATGTCCAGACCGGCAACGGCTCTCATCGGTCGATCTCCACCCAGTCGTAGCCCAGGTAAATGGTGAAGGCTTCCTTCAGAATCTCCTTCATATGTCCCACACCCACAGCGGTGTGGTGCTTGAAGCCGCCCCGTGCCAGACGGATCAGCTTGTTCTGCAGATCGTCGATCTCCGCCACGCCACCGCAGCCGAAGAAGGCATCCTCAATGGGATCTTCGGTGAAACGGCCTTCCGCAGCATAGATCACCAGTTTGCCGTCCTTGGTCTGGCAGTTGGAGTAGGTCATGTCGAAGGCACGGATTCTGCCCTCGTTGCAGCCCCAGCCGCTGCCGGGATCGTTCTTGGCGAACATCTTGTGTTCCGTGACCTTGCCGGGGCCGGTCATCAGCTGCTGTGCTACGGGGCCGCAGTGGAAGAGGATCACCTTATTCTCATCGTCGCCGTAGTTGTTGTTCCAGTCCAGCACTGCCGTGGGAGCCTCCGCTGCCAGCGCCATGGCACGCATGGAGATGGCGGAGCAGAGGTCGATTTCGCAGGAGGCCACAATGCCACGGTCGTTGAGCTCGGAGAGCAGCACACAGGGACAGACACGGAGAATGGTCTCCATCTCGTTCCAGCAGCGCAGGCTCAGGGCATCCAGCTGGTATTCTTCGATATAGTTGTCAATGACCACGGAGATCTTGGCCAGGGTGGTCATGTTGCTCTCGGGAACACCGGAGCAGCCGGTGTAAGCGGCCAGCCGCTCTTTCTTCGCCAGCACCTTGGGGTCATTGTCCTCCAACTTGCCCACCAGGAAGATCAGCTCTGACAGGTCAAAGGACTCTACATTGATGCCGTACTTCTGCAGCGTGATCTCATCAAAGCGGACGGTCTTGAAGGCGGTGGTACGGGCGCCGATGCAGCCCACGTTAAAGCGCTTCATGCCGTTGACCACACGGCAGATGGCGGCAAAATCCTTCAGATTCTGTGCAAAGGCGGGGCTCAGGGGATGCACCACATGGGGCTTCATGACGGTATAAGGCACGCCGTACTGGGTGAACACGTCGGTGACGGAGAACTTGCCGCAGTAGGCATCCCGACGGTGGGCGAAGTCCATCTTGCCGATCTCATCGGGATAGGCCTGGAACAGAATGGGGACACCGGCATCCTGCAGGGCAGTGATAGCGCCGTTCTCGTCGGCAAAAATGGGCATGGAGAAGATCACACCGTCAAATTCGCCCTGATGCTCCTTCAGCCAATCGGCATAGAGCCGACCTTCGGCACGGGTCTCGATGCCGCCGTAACGGGTGAGAGCGGCATCCATGGCGATGTAGTCGTAACCGGCATCGGTAACGGCCTTGATCATGTCCTCACGGGCGCCGTGGATCAGTTCGCCGGGCATGAAGCCGCGGTTGCAGAATGCCAGGGCAAAAGTCATTTTTCTCATATTGGTTCCTCCTTATCTCAGAGCAAAGACCTGAATGGCCTTGCTGACGTTTTCTTCCATAGCGGCTCTGGCTCGGCCGGCATACTCCGAGAAGAACAGAGCGCTCTCCTGACAGGCGGCAGCGCCCGCCTTGTCCATATAGGTGAAATAGTTGATTTTCCGCACACCGGCACGGATCACCTTGCGGAAATCCTCGTCGCTGATGCCGCTGCCGCCGTGCATGACAATGGGAATGCCGCCGGTTTTCTCCCGAACGCCGACGACCACATCCACATCCAGCCGGGGCTTGGTCAGGTACAGGCCGTGGGTAGTGCCGAAGGAGCAGGCCAGGGCGGTAATGCCCGTGTCCTTTACGAAATCCACTGCCAGATCGGGATCGGTGTAGCACTTGGTGTCATCGCCCTGAGCCTCACCGCTGCCGCCTTCCCGCTTGCCCATGGCGCCCAGCTCTGCCTCCACGTGGGCGCCGTAGGTCTTTGCCAGCTCCACGGTTTTGCGGCTCAGCTCCAGATTTGCTTCATAGGGCAGGGTAGAACCGTCAAACATGACCCCATTGAAGCCCAGATCCAGCGCCCGTTTCAAATAGTCCGGATCCTCACCGTGATCCAGGTGTACGCAGACGGGAACCGCCGCTTCCTCCGCCATCCGCACCATGATGGGGCCCATGATGGACAAGGGGGTAAGTGTTTCGTGGCACTGGGCATGCTGAATGATCACGGGCAACCCGTTGCGTTCCGCTGCTGCCAGTACCGCCCGCAGGCTCTCCAAATTGGGCGTGTTAAAAGATCCCACTGCAAAGCCGCCCGACTCCGCCGTGGTCAGAATATCCTTGAGACTTGCTTTCATAACCTGCCTCCCTTTTGGTTTGGTATAAGTCCATTATAAAAAAGTCTCCCCGGCCATTCATAGCACGAAGAGACAAAAAATAGCAAAATCTTCCGGAAATATTTCATTTTTTCAAAAACTGTGATACAATGGGAATGGACGATAAAGTAAAATTTAGCGCAGCAGTTTCAATGATAGCGTAGGGGCATGGCATGCCTTGCCCGTCTTGCGCAAGCAAGACCTTTTTTATGCGAACCGGCACTTCCCAATACGATAGGCTTCGGGAGGGATATATCCCTCCCCTACTGCGGTGCGGTGTATTCGTAAGCTAAATTGACCTTTATCGGAGTCCGAACATTTTTGGAGGAAACTGCCATGCATTTGGAATTTGATCGGGAGCGGATGCTTCGCTTGATGGAGGATTTTTATATGCTCAGCGGCATGAAGATTGCCCTCTTTGATGCCGGGGGCAACGAGCTTCTGGCCTACCCCTTGGGGGATTGTGCCTTTTGCAGCGCCATGAAGGGCTGTACTGCCTCCCGTAAGCGCTGTAAGGCCAGCGATATGGAGGCGGTGAGCCGCTGCCTTCGGGAGCAGAAAATGCGGATCTACCATTGCCATGCGGGACTCATTGAAGCCGTAGCGCCTCTGGTCATTAGCGGTGCTTCCGCAGGCTGCCTGATGATCGGTCAGGCAACGGATTTAGAAGAGGAACTTGCCCTGCAGGGACTAATGCACCGTGGCAGCGAGCTCTGCGGCAAAGCTCTGCAGCTGAAGGATGCCCCTGTGGTCAAAACCGCTCCTCAGCTCCGTGCAGCAGCCCACCTGATGGAGGCCTGCGCCGGTTATGTTATCGGCAATGCGGCGGTGCAGCTGCGCCATCCGGCGCTGGCGGCAAGACTGCGCAGCTATCTTTTAGAGCATCTGTCGGAGGATCTGCCCTTGTCTGCCATTACCAGGGCGCTGGGGGTAGGGAAGAGCCGCCTGTATCAGATCTGCGAGGCGGAGTACGGTAGGAGCGTGGTGGCCTTCCTGCGCCATCTGAGAATCCAGCGGGGAAAGGAACTGCTCTCCGGCAGCAGGCTGACCATCGGAGAGATTGCCCAGGCCGTGGGCTTTGGAGACTATAATTATTTCTGTCGGGTTTTCCGAAAAGAAACGGGACTGACACCCAAAAGCTACCGCAGGCAGAGTCAATCGCTATAAAATGCCGATTTCCCCTCTTCGGATGCACTGCAATGCGTTCTCCGGAGAGGGGCTTTTTCTGATATGAGTCTGACTACGTAACCAGAAACGGATTTTCTGCAATTTCAAAATGAAAGCTCTGTAAAGACCTTATAAATCAAGAGGAATTGAGTATTTTTACCAAAATATTCGCTGATATTTTGTTGAATATGATTTCTTGCACTATGCATCAAATGGTGATAATATAAAATCGTAGTCATACGAAAGGAGGGGTAGTATGCCGCAAAGAAAACCCATATCCATCGAAAGCGGCGCTCTGGACTGGCAGGTTTTTGCCCGCAGGGGTAATTATGCATCCCTGTCCCTGCGGATTTATCAGCGTGCGCAGGAGGCACCGGGTACGGTTTATACCCGCCTTGTTTCTGAGAAAAACGGCCGTATCCTCCAGCCCTGGAAGGCGGCGCAGCCGCTGGGCGGTGGATACTGGGAGACAGCGCTCCGTGTGCCTGTGGGTGGCCCCTACCGCCTGGAGACCTGCGCCAGGACTGATGATTTGAAGTATGACGATGCTGTTTCCGGTGACTTCCGCCAGCATCTTTTTGCCGGGGACCTGTTCCTCATTGCGGGCCAGAGCAATGCCGCCGGTTATGCCAGGGACAGCATCCCCGATCCTCCCTGTATGGGTGTCAGCGTGCTGCGCCTCAACGGAAAGTGGGATCTTGCAGCCCATCCTATCAACGACGGTACGGACAGCATCCGCCCTGTTATGGAGGTCTGCATGCCGGCACATTCCCCCTGGCTGATTTTCGCCAAGAGCCTGTATCGGGAGACCCGGGTGCCGGTGGGCCTGCTTCCGGCGGCCATTGGGGGCTCACCCATGAGCAGCTGGGTTCCCGGCGGCGTTCTGTATCAATCGGCGCTGGATACGGTCAGGGATGCCGGAGCGATCCGGGGTGTCCTGTGGTATCAGGGCTGCGCCGATGCGCTGGACTATAACACAGAGAACTACGGGCAGCGCTTTTTGTCCATGGTAGAGGCTTTCCGCAAGGATGTTGGCCAGGCGGAGCTGCCCTTCTTTACCTGCCAGCTCAACGGCTTTGCCGCCCCGGGAATTCCCGAAGATGACATTGCCTGGGCGAGCCTTCGGGAGCAGCAGAAGCAGTGCAGCCGCTATAAGGGGGTCTACCTGCTGCCCACGGCCGGATTAAGGCTCTATGATCAGATCCATAATTCCGCCCGTTCCAACCTGACCATCGGACGGCAGATCGCCTCCCAGGTGCTCCATGTGCTTTACGGACGGGAGCTGCGCTGGCGACCGCCGGAGGTGATCCGTGTGACAAGAGCGCCGGAGCAGCTGATTTTGCAGCTGTCGCCGGTGAACGGCGGCCTTCAGGTGGAAGCCAATGTGCGCCGTGCCTTTACGGCTCGGGAAGGGGAGCGTGAGCTGCCCATTCGGCTGGTTCGCACCCAAAAGGACGAACTGATTTTAGAGGGCAAGGCGCTGCACCGGGCTGACCGCCTCAGCTATGCTCAGACCAGAGATCTCACAGATGCCGGCGTATTCGATCGGGTGGGACTCTGGGCGCTGGCTCCCTTTGACCTGGATCTCAGGGACATTGAAGACGAAACTGCGGAGACAGCCGCAGGAAAAAATATATAAAATAGGAGAGATAAACTATGCAAGTGTTTTACTTACCGAAAGACGGCGTTTGCGGCGATTTCATCCCCTACTACAATAAAGAACGAGGCTGCTTTGAGGTCTACTATCTCCACGATTACCGTGGCTGTGGCGGTCAGACCGAGGGAACTATCTACCGCCGCCTGAGTACCACCGACGGCGTCCACTTCACCGAAGAGGGGGACATGATCCTCAGAGGCAGCAATCAGGAGCAGGATCTCTTCTGCTACACCGGCTGCGTGGTGATCCACGAGGGTCTGCAGCACATCTTCTACACCGGCCACAACTACCACCTCATGGGTCAGGGCGGCAGAAAAGAAGCGGTGATGCACGCCGTGAGCAAGGACGGCAAGACCTGGGAGAAACGGCTGGATCTCACCTTCTATGCCCCCGAGGGGCTGGATATCGAGCTCAACGACTGGCGAGACCCCTTCGTTTTCTACAACGAGGAGGAGAAATGCTGGTGGATGCTCCTCTGCACCCGCAAAAAGACCGGCCCTGACCGTATGCGTGGGGCAACCGGCCTGCTGAAGTCTCAGGACTTAGACCACTGGACCTACTGCGAGGAGAGCTTCTGGTCGCCCTCCAACTGCTGGTGTCCCGAGTGCCCCGAGCTGTTCCAATGGGGCAAATACTGGTACTTTATCTACTCCACCTTCAACGAATCCGAGGGTCTGCGCACCTATTACCGCATTTCCGACAAGGTCACCGGCCCCTGGAAGGCCCCGAAGAACAACACCTTCGACGGCAGAGCCTTCTATGCCGGCAAGACTGCCTTTGATGGCGAGAAGCGCTACATCTTCGGCTGGAATCCCACCCGTACCGGCGATACGGACAGCGGTGTGTGGCAATGGGGCGGCTGCCTGGTGGTGCATGAACTGGTCCAGCTGGAAAACGGCGAGTTGCGGGTCAAAATGCCCGATGCCATGCCCCAGCTCTTCGGTGAGGCCAAGCCCATCTGCTGCAAGCCTCTGCTGAAAGAATTCCGCCAGACAGCGGAGGAACTGTTCCTCCGTGAGGACTCCGGCTTTGCCGCTTGCGTGTCCGAGGAGCTGCCGGAGAAGTGCATGATCGAGGCAGAACTGCTGCTGGCTCCCGGTACCCGTGATGCAGGCATCACCCTCCATGCGGACGAGGCCGGTGACGAGGGCTACTACCTTCGTCTGGAGGCGGATCACAGCCGTCTGGTCTTCGACCGTACCCACCGTGTTTGCGAGCATATTGACATCGAGCGCAATGTGCCCATTGAGACCGGCATCTGGCACAAGCTGACGGTGCTTCTGGACGGCACTGCCGTCACCGCCTGGCTGGACGATGCCTATGCCCTCTCTGCCAGAATGTACGAATATCAGCAGAAGCGGATCATTCCCTTCGTCTCCGACGGCGCTGTGACCTTCCGCAAGCTGACGGTTCGCCCCTTAAAGGAGGCTGAAGCATGAGTTCCCTGACCAAAAAAAGGCGGGGTGTCTCGGGCTGGCGGCGCTTTTTACGGGATTGGCGGCTGTATGTGATGCTGCTGCCTGCTCTGATCTGGCTGGTGGTCTTCTGCTATGTGCCCATGTACGGTGTGCTGGCAGCCTTTCAGGACTACAAGGTCAGCAAGGGCGTTTTCGGCAGTGAATGGGTGGGCCTGAAGTATTTCAAGATGTGGTTCGACTCCAACATCTTTACCAACACCCTGGGCAACACCCTGCGCATCAGCCTCAAGTGCCTGATCATCGGCTTCCCCGTGCCCATTCTCTTCGCTCTGCTCATTAACCGTGTCCGCTACCGCCGCTTCCAGAAGGCGGTGCAGACCATTACCTACATCCCCAATTTCATCTCCACGGTGGTTCTGGTCAGTATGATGTCCATTTTCTTCGCCCCCAACGGTGTCTTTAATGTCATCGCCAAGGCCATTGGTATTCAGGAAACCATTACCTATGCCAACGGAGAGCAGTTTGACCTGATCTTCGTGCTCAGCGGCATCTGGCAGGCCATGGGCTTTAATTCCATCATTTATGTTGCCGCCCTGTCGGGCATTGACCCCGGTCTTTATGAGGCTGCCAAGCTGGACGGCGCTTCCACCTGGAAGATCATCCGCCACATCGACCTGCCTGCCATGGTGCCCACCATTGTCATGATGCTGATCATGAATGTGGGCAGCCTCCTGTCCGTTGCCCATGACAAGATCCTCCTTATGCAGGCCGGTACCAACATCATGCAGACGGAGATCATCTCCACCTATGTATACAAAATCGGCGTGCAAAACGCCCAGTACAGCTACTCCACCGCCATCGGCCTCTTTAATGCCGTGGTGAATTTCGCCCTGCTCCTGCTGGCCAACTACATCAGTAAGAAGACCACCAAGAGCGGCCTGTTCTAAGGAGGTGGGCAGATGAGAAAGAAAAATCCCAACCGCATTCGGGACTCCAAGGGGGATATGATCTTCAATCTCTTCCTGACGCTCCTGATGATCGTGGTTATTATCATCATCGCTTACCCCCTGTATTTCGTGATCATCGCCTCCTTCTCCTCTCCCACGGCGGTCAATGGCGGCGAGGTGCTGCTCCTGCCCAAGGACATCACCTTCTCCGGCTTCAAGAAGATCCTGGAGTACAAGGAGATCTGGATCGGCTATAAAAACAGCGTGATCTACACCGTGGCAGGCACTCTGATCAATCTGGCGGTGACCCTGCCTGCGGGCTATGCTCTCAGCCGCAAGCGCCTCTTCGGCAGACGACCCATTATGCTGCTCTTCGCCTTTACCATGTTCTTCTCCGGCGGCATGAT
>JAZNVK010000076.1:0-6741 GCA_045592805.1 Faecousia sp. | reverse complement strand
GGGGTCTTGGGGGAGGGCGAATTTGGGCTGTCGGGGGTAGTACCGAAACGTAGAAGTGTTACCACAGCACAATCTGAGCGCCTCCCCCAAGTCGCCTTCTTTGGTTCCTTTCTTGGCGAAGCAAGAAAGGAACGCCCCGCGCAGCGGAGCAAAGTTGTAAATTTGTACCGTAGTATCGATGAATGGTACTGTTTGATGGCAGCGCCACGGGCGCACACATGGGTGCGCCCCTACGCATTCTGATGGTAGTGCGGCAGGTTTCGGCGCGCCTGGTGGTCGCGCCCTACCGTGGTAATTGGTAGTGGATTCAGGTGTTCGACAAATTTCTGTTTGACTTACTGCTTGCAGGACGATTTTGCGCTAATGATCATTTCTTAAATCTCTTTGTGCTAAATATGCGCAGTTTACATAATAAAATTATGGTTAATCAAAAAATATGATTACGGTGCAGAAAGAATGGCTCTTGACAACTGTCTGATAGCTTTGTATACTACAGAAAAGGAGGCGTTTCCATGAAACCATTTTTAGGAATTGACGTGACTTTAAATAAGAAAAACGAGCAGATGAACGGCAACGAGTTCTTAGTTCAAAAGACTTCCTCCGTATTATCGGAATCCCTGGAAGCATCCACTGAAAAAGCAGAACATACCATCCAAAAGGCCAAATTGCCCCTACCGTTCCGTATTGCCCAGTATATATGCGGCATTGCTGCGCTTCTTCTTGCCGGAGGTATCGTAAAAGCCGATGTGTCCCTTGCAGAAGGCTATCATAATGCACCCTGGTTGTATTGGACTGCCGGTATTTGTGCGGTGCTCTGGCTGATTTTGTGGCTCTGCGGCAGGCATAAAGCCAAGAGCACCTTAACTACAGAGGAAAATACCCAAACCTTTTCCCGTTTGGAAGGGGTTGCCAATGCCGTCTATACGGAGCTTGCCGTTCCTGACGATGCAAAGGATATGGACATTCTGTCTTTTTTCTATAAGATCAAGGATGGCGAAATCAAGGTTCATGAGAAGGCTATGCAGCTTTTCCAATATTTCAACCCGAAATTTAAGATATTTTCCGATGAAGAAAACCTGTACCTTGCCAATTTGGAAGGAAAATACGCGTTCCCCTTATCTTCCATCGTGAAACTGCACACAGTGGAGAAGCATATACGCATTGCCGGATGGAACAAAGAGGAACCCTGCGACAAAGGCATCTACAAACAATATAAATTAACAACCGACAATTACGGATGCATCCATTGTAAGAAGTATTATATTTTGGAAATTGCCCATCAGGGGGAATCCATCGGGATCTATGTTCCCGGCTACGAATTGCCCACATTAGAGGAATATACGAAAAAATGATGCATATTTTGAAGGCTCGCCCCTGGGCGAGCCTTCCGTGTTAGGGTCAAAAAAATGTGCTGATCCAATAAATCAAGCCATAGACCACCGAAGCCGATACGCCATAGACGATCACCGGGCCGGCGATGGTGAACATTTTGGCGCAGGTGCCTAAGATGATGCCCTCGGAGCGGAATTCCACTGCCGGGGCGACCACGGAGTTGGCGAAGCCGGTGATGGGCACCAGCGTTCCGGCTCCGGCGAATTTGGCGATGTCGTCGTAGACGGCGAAGCCCGTCAGCACCGCCGAAAAGAAGATCAGGCAGACCGAGACTGCCGTACCGCTCAGCTCCCGATCCAGCCCCAGGGTCTGAAATCCGTTCATCAGCAGCTGCCCCAAAAGGCAGATGCTGCCGCCTACCCAGAAGGCGTTGAGGCAATTTTTCGGAGTCTTGCTTTTGGGTGCAAGGGACTGCACCAGTTGGCTGTATTCCGCTTTGCTCATTTCCATGGGAGAAACCTCCTTTTTCCGTAGCTTTCCCCGTGAAGCGGCGGCTATGCAAGAAATCTCCTTGACTTTCCGGCGGCAGATTGTTACAATATAGGCCGAATTTGCAAGGTTTTTCGGAGGAAATCACAGATGAAAGAGATGTATGCCCGTCTGGGCGTCAACGAAAAAATATACAATTACGGCGAGGAAGTGCTGGAGAGCCTGAAGGAGCGCTTTGCCGCCATTGATGCGGTGGCCGAGTACAATCAGGGCAAGGTGCTATCTGCCATGCAGAAGAACCGTGTGGCCGCCAACTGCTTTGCCGCCACCACCGGCTACGGCTATGATGACGTGGGCCGGGATAATTTAGAGCGGGTCTATTCCGATACCTTCCATACCGAGGCCGCTCTGGTGCGCCCTCAGATCACCTGCGGCACCCATGCCCTGACCGTGGCGCTGTCCGCCAATCTGCTGCCCGGGGACGAGCTGCTCTCTCCCGTGGGCGCTCCTTATGACACTTTAGAGGAAGTGATCGGCATCCGTGACTCCGTCTGCTCTCTGAAGGAGTACGGTGTTTCCTACCGTCAGGCCGACTTGACCGCCGACGGTTCCATTGACTATGCTGCCATCCGTGCCTGTGTCAACGAGAAGACCAAAATGGCCACCATCCAGCGCAGCAAGGGCTATGCCACCCGTCCCACCTTCTCCGTCAAGCAGATCGGGGAGCTGATCGCCTTTTTGAAGGAGCTGAAGCCGGACATCATCTGCATGGTGGATAACTGCTACGGCGAATTTGTCGAGACCATAGAGCCCTCGGATGTAGGCGCTGATCTGGTGGTAGGCAGCCTCATCAAGAACCCCGGCGGCGGCCTTGCCCCCATCGGCGGCTATATCCGCGGCAAGAAGCAGTACGTGGAGCGCCGCGCCTACCGTCTCTCCGCCCCCGGCCTTGGGCAGGAGGTTGGCGCCAACCTGGGTCTGATGCCCAGCTTCTACCAGGGCTTCTTCCTGGCTCCCACAGTGGTGGCCTCCGCCCTGAAGGGTGCGGTCTTTGCCGCCAATCTCTATGAGCGCCTGGGCTTCCGGGTGATCCCCAACAGCACCGAGAGCCGCCACGATATCATCCAGGCGGTGGAGCTGGGCAGCCGTGAGGCCATGGTGGCCTTCTGCAAGGGCATCCAGATGGCAGCGCCGGTGGACAGCTATGTGGATCCTCTGCCCTGGGCCATGCCCGGTTACGAGGACGAGGTCATTATGGCAGCCGGTGCCTTTGTCCAGGGCAGCTCCATTGAGCTCTCCGCCGACGGCCCTATCCGTCCGCCCTATGCGGTTTATTTCCAGGGCGGCCTCACCTGGTACCATGCCAAGCTGGGCATCCTGCTGAGCCTGCAGAAGCTGTACGACGCAGGGCTGGCTACCCTCTAAACCGCATAGGCCAAGGGCCCTTCGTCCCTGGTGAATGACGAATGATGAATGGTGAATGGTGGAGGTATTGGCTCCGCCGATGAAATCAAAAATTGTGCCGACACCTTAGCATTTCACGATTTACTGACAGCGCTGTTTCGTGGGACAGCAAAAATCTCAAAAGCCGCATTGACTTATGCTCTGATGCGTGCTATAATAAACAAAATCTAAAAAATTCGGAGGTTTCAAGCTATGACCATCAAGACCCTGGAAACGAAGAATCTCTGCGAGAGCGCCAAGAAGGGCGGCTGCGGCGAGTGCCAGACCTCTTGCCAGTCCGCCTGCAAGACCAGCTGCGGCATTGCCAACCAGCAGTGCGAGAACAAGCAGGAGAAGTGATCACCGAAAATGCCGCCTGCAGAGGCGGCATTTTTTGTGCCTGAAAGGAAGAGAGAAACTATGATCCATCGCTATCAACTGGGCGGTCTGAACATCGTCCTGGATATTTTTTCCGGCTCTGTCCATGTAGTGGACGAGGTGGCCTACGACATGATCGGCCTCTACGAGGAGCTGGAGCGGGAGGAGCTGCTGAACACCCTCGCTGAGCGCTACCCCCGGACCTCCCGGGAGGAGCTGGAGGAGGGCTACGAGCAGATCGGCCAGCTGAAGGCCGCAGGCAAGCTCTTCACCCCCGATACCTTCGCCCCCATGGCAGGACAGCTGAAGGAGAAGACCTCCGGCGTGGTCAAGGCCCTGTGCCTCCATGTGGCTCACAGCTGCAACCTGAACTGCTCCTACTGCTTCGCCAGCCAGGGCAGATACCAGGGCAAGAGCGCTCTCATGTCCTTTGAGGTGGGCAAGCAGGCCCTGGACTTCCTCATGGAGAACTCCCACGGCCGCCGCAACCTGGAAGTGGACTTCTTCGGCGGCGAACCTCTGATGAATTTTGACGTGGTGAAGCAGCTGGTGGCCTATGCCCGCAGCCGTGAAAAGAAAATGGGCAAGAATTTCCGCTTCACCCTGACCACCAACGGCGTTCTGATCGACGAGGATGTCATCGACTTTGCCAACCGTGAGATGAGCAATGTGGTTCTGAGCCTGGACGGCCGCAAGGAGGTCCACGACCGCTACCGTGTGGACTATGCCGGCAAGGGCAGCTGGGAGAAGATCGTGCCCAAGTTCCAGCAGCTGGTCAAGGCTCGTGGCAACCGTGGCTACTATATGCGTGGCACCTTTACCCACGCCAACCCCGACTTCCTGAAGGATATCGAGCAGATGCTGGAGCTGGGCTTTACGGAGCTGAGCATGGAGCCCGTGGTCTGCGCCCCCGATGCCCCCTCCGCCCTGACCAAGGAGGATCTGCCCATCGTCTTAGAGCAGTACGAAAAGCTGGCAGAATTGATGCTGCAGCGCCACCGGGAGGGCAGACCCTTCACCTTCTACCACTACATGATCGACCTGAAGGGCGGCCCCTGCATCTATAAGCGTGTGTCCGGCTGCGGCAGCGGCACGGAGTACATGGCCGTCACCCCCCAGGGCGAGCTCTACCCCTGCCACCAGTTCGTGGGCGAGGAGGGCTTCAAGCTGGGCGATGTGTGGAACGGTGTCAGCAACACCGCCGTCCAGAGCGAATTTGCCGCCTGCAATGTCTACTCCCGTCCCGAGTGCGCCGACTGCTGGGCGAAGCTCTATTGCTCCGGCGGCTGCGCTGCCAATGCCTACCATGCCACCGGCCACATCACCGGCACCTACGCCTACGGCTGCGAGCTCTTCCGCAAGCGCATGGAGTGCGCCATTATGCTGGAGGCCGCCAAGGCACTGGAAGACTGAGATGGATACCCCCATCTGTGATTTTGTCCGCAATTATGCGGATGGGGAGCCCTTGCGCTTCCATATGCCGGGGCATAAGGGGCAGGGGAGTCCCTTGGATATTACGGAGATCCCGGGGGCTGACGTGCTCTACCGTGCGGAGGGCATCATTGCCCAAAGTCGGGAAAATGCAGCGAAGCTCTTTGGGGCGGCAGAGACCTTCTACTCTGCGGAGGGCTCTTCCCTGTGCATCCGAGCCATGGTCTATCTCCTGCGGCTCTACGCAGAAAGGCAGGGGAAGCCTCTCCGTCTTGCGGCCTTCCGCAATACCCACCGTACCTTTGTCACCGCCTGCGCCCTGTTGGACGCACAGGTGCAGTGGCTTTATCCTAAAAAACAGGAAAATCTCCTGTCCTGCCGCCTGACGGGCGAGGAATTGGAAGCACAGCTAAATGCCATGGCAGAGCCGCCCCTGGCGCTGTATGTGACCAGCCCCGACTACCTGGGGCAGTTGGCAGACCTGCAGGAACTCAGCCGCATCTGCCGCAGGCGGAAAATGCTGCTGCTGGTGGACAATGCCCACGGCGCTTACCTGCGCTTTTTGCCCCGGAGCCTGCACCCCATGGATCTGGGAGCGGATCTCTGCTGCGACTCTGCCCACAAGACCCTCCCCGTGCTGACGGGAGGTGCCTATTTGCATATCTCTGCCGCAGCGCCGGAACTTTTTCGGCAGCAGGCGGAGCAGGCGCTGGCGCTTTTTGCCTCTACCAGCCCCTCTTACCTGATTTTGCAATCTCTGGATGCCGCCAATGCTTGTCTGGAGGCGGAATTCCCCTCCAAGCTGGCTGCGTACCTGCCTCTTGTAGCCGCCTGTAAGGAACAATTGCGGGCTGCGGGCTATGGCATGGTGGGGCAGGAGCCACTGAAGCTCAGCCTCAGCACCAAGCCCTACGGCTGGGAGGGTACCGCCCTGGCCGCCGAACTGGAAAAGCAAAATATCTATGCGGAGTTTTCCGACCCCGATTATATTGTCTTCATGCTCAGCCCTTTGCAGGAGAAAGCTGCCTTGGAGCGGCTGACAAATGCGCTGCTCAGCATAGAGCGCCGTGCGCCCATTGCCACATTGCCGCCGCCTCTGCCTGTGGCAGAGCAGGTCTGCAGCCCCAAGGAGGCGCTTTTCGCCCCCTCGGAGCGGATCGCTGCGGAACAGAGTCTGGGCAGAGTCCTCTCCGATGCAGAGGTCACCTGTCCCCCCGCCGTCCCCATTTTAATGGGCGGCCAGCGCATCGACGAAGCCGCCCTCCGCTGCTTCCGATACTACGGCCACAGCCACCTGCGTGTGGTGATAGAATAAGAAAAGGAACGGCAAAGCCGTTCCTTTTTTGCGCCGCCAAGCGGAGTTGCTCGACCAGCCGCCGCTCATCCCAGGGGCGCACGCCAAACCACGGCTGCACCATCGCCAGACACCATAGGGGCGATTATCAATCGCCCGTGGCACGATTACTTTCAAAAGCACCCCCGTCGAACCCCGTAGGGGCGCACCCACGTGTGCGCCCGTGGCACCAACGTCAAATAGATGGGCACCTCTAAAAACTCGCACAAAAGATGGAAATATGATATAATTAGAACACAGGGAGGCGAGCGAGATGCAGATTGGATTTTGGGATGAAAGTTTGCGGTTAGAAAAGCTGAGCAAGTTAGGGGATT
>JAZNVK010000075.1:0-3117 GCA_045592805.1 Faecousia sp. | reverse complement strand
GTTCCCCTAAATGCTTCGATTATATGGGAATTTGGTATAAAACGGAGGGTTTTAAGGATACGGATTGCCACGGCCACAGGTGGCCTCGCAATGACAATGCGTAATTTGATACCTTACTCATAGCCTGAAATTCCTCCCGATACGGGTGGCTTTGGCTGCGGCAAACAGTTCGACAAATATCTGTTTGACGGGCTAAATATTCCAAATCTGTGCCGAAGGCACACCTCAGTTTTTAGTCCTTAGCTCTTAGTTATTAGTTCCTGAACAGACCGGCTGCGGCTCATTGGGTTGGATGTGGATAAGAACGCCGTGCAGCGGACCGGGGCCGGCAAGCGATTTGTCACAGATATTGAGCTTGTGGCACTGTCCAAGGTTCCGTGGCTCAACCTCCCTGATCTGCTGTCCAAAGCAGCAGACATCTAAAAATTTGTTATTTTGCACAAAAATCGGCAGGGTTTTTCTCTGCCATATTTTTATTTTTCACATTTTTGTAACAGACTTTGACAGAAAATTGTGCTATAATTATAAAGGATCATGACGTGCTTTGATGTGTAAAATATGCGAAAGAAGGTCATTTCGTTTTGAATCTTTTATTTTTCCTGACGCCGAAGGCCAGCTGTACATATCTCTACGACGACTACTCGGTGCGGCAGGCGCTGGAACGTATGGAGGCCGGCGGTTATGCGGCGCTGCCCATTCTGTCCCGCAGCGGTGCCTACCGTGGCACCCTCACCGAGGGAGATCTGCTCTGGGCCATTAAGAATCTCTGCAGCATCGATCTGCGGGATGCCAAAAACCACAATATTATGGATATCTCCCACCGCAAAGACAACGTTCCCGTCCGTGTCACCACCGATATGCAGGAGCTGCTGCTGAAGGCCACGGATCAGAACTTTGTCCCCGTGGTGGACGACAAGGGGGATTTTATCGGCATTGTCACCCGACGTGCCATTATGCGCTACTGTCTGGAGCATTTTATCAACCCCCAACTGGCTGAAGCCCTATGATGCAGCTCACTCACATTGCTCAAAGAGATGCGAAGCTCCTGTCTTTTTTAAGGCAGGAGCTTGGTCTGTCCTCCACACTGGTCAAGAGGATCAAATTTCGGGAGGCATATCGGGTCAACGGCCAGGTGGTTCGCACCAATTTCCCCGTGAAAAAGGGGGATCTCATTGAGGTCTGCCTGGACGAACCCACCCCGGAGTACCCCGCCCAGGAGGGGGAACTGGAGATCCTCTATGAGGATCAGTGGCTCATTGCCCTGGACAAACCGCCCGGAATTCTCATGCACCCCTCCTCCTGCCGCAATGAGGGTACGCTGGCCAATTATCTGCTGGGCTATTATCAAAGAACCGGTCAGGCCTGCGCCGTTCACCCTGTGAGTCGCCTGGATCGGGATACCTTTGGGGTGGTGCTGCTGGCGAAAAATGCCCATGTCCACGCCAAAATGATGGAGATCGCCCAAAAAGAGGGGCTGAACAAGGTCTACCATGCCCTGGTTTTCGGCTGTCCCGAGGCTGACAGCGGCATCATCGATGCCCCCATCGCCCGACGGGAGGGCAGCTCCCTGCTCCGCTGCATCCGTCCCGAGGGCAAGGAGGCAAGATCCGCATTTCGGGTGCTGGAGAGGCGCGGCAGGGTGGCTCGGCTGGAGCTGAAGCCTCTGACCGGCCGCACCCATCAGCTGCGGCTGCACTGCTCCCACATGGGCTTCCCCATTTTAGGCGATCCCCAGTACGGCTCGGAGGAGTCACAGGCTTTTTCTCTGGGTTTCGGACTTCCCCACCAGCAGCTCTGCGCCTTTTCCCTGTCCTTCCGGCATCCCATGGAAGAAAAACAGGTAGAAATTTCGTCCCGAAGAGATGTAAGTCTTGATTTTTTACCCCCGGAAGATATATAATGATGGGTGGAAAACCTTTACACAAAAATAGGAGGCATATTATGTTTGACCGTTTGATCGACGTTCTGAAAGCAAATCCCCGCAAGATCGTTTTCACCGAGGGCCATGACGCCCGTATTTTAGAGGCAGCTGCCCGCCTGAAGAAGGAAGGCTTCCTGACTCCCGTTCTCATCGGCAATGTGGACACCGTAAAGGGCAACGCACAGGCCGGTGGCTTCGACATCGAGGGCCTGGAGATCATTGATCCCGCTACCTATCCCGAGATGGACAAGATGGTCGAGACCATGGTGGCGCTCCGCAAGGGCAAGATGACCGCTGAGCAGTGCCGTGACGCTCTGGCCAAGGGCAACTACTTCGGCACCATGCTGGTGAAGATGGGCTATGCTGACTCCCTGCTGGGCGGCGCTACCTACTCCACTGCCGACACTGTCCGTCCCGCTCTGCAGCTGGTCAAGACCAAGCCCGGCGCACATCTGGTCTCCTCCTGCTTCATTCTGGTTCGTGGCGACGAGAAGATCGCCATGGGCGACTGCGCCATCAACCTGAGCTACGAGGACACCCTGGATAAGGAAGGCAACGTAGTGGTCTCCGCCGCTGAGAAGCTGGCCGAGGTCGCCATCGAAACCGCCCGCTGCGCACAGCTCTTCGGCATTGACCCCAAGGTCGCCATGCTCTCCTTCTCCACCAAGGGCAGCGGCAAGGGCGCTACCGTAGGTCTGTCCCAGGCTGCCACCGCCAAGGCCAAGGAAATGGCTCCCGATCTTGCCATTGACGGCGAGATGCAGTTTGACGCTGCTGTCTCCCCCGTGGTCGGCCAGCTGAAGTTCCCCGGCAGCTCCGTAGCAGGCTATGCCAACACCTTCATTTTCCCCTGCATCGAGGCCGGCAATATTGGCTACAAGATCGCCCAGCGTCTGGGCGGCTATGAAGCATACGGCCCCATCCTCCTGGGTCTGAATGCTCCCATCAACGACCTGAGCCGTGGCTGCAATGCCGACGAGGTCTACAAGATGGCCATCATCACCGCCGCCCAGGCTTAATTCTATACATAGGAAAGACCTCCGGAAATCCCGGAGGTCTTTTTTGTCTTGAACTTTTTGGAAAGCCCTTCGCCTGTAAACGGAAATTTAGCGTTGGAGTGGTGAATGATGAATAGTGAATGGTGAATGGCGAAGGTATGCGCTTTGCGCATTGATTTTAAATAAATCGGCGGAGCC
>JAZNVK010000074.1:0-4303 GCA_045592805.1 Faecousia sp. | reverse complement strand
TACGGCACAGAATTAATTTTCATGGGCGGAGCCCATACCTCAGCTATTAGTTCTTAGTTATTAGCCCTTAGTCTCACCGATAAACATCTATTTGTCTTTATTTCAAATCTCATGGTTGGAGCCGATACCTCAGTTATTCGTTCTTAGTTATTCGTCCTTAGCCTCACCGATATCTTTATATGCACAGAGGCGCACCTTTTTTTGGTGCGCCTCTTATCTGTTTAGATGTACTTGATCTCCAGGGAGCCGAAGTTGCTTTCGCCGTTGATGATCAGAAGACCCTGGGTCTCGGGGGCGGGGCTGCCTTTGATCTCCACGTCACCGGCAAAGGTCTCGTTGCTGCCCAGCTCCACACGGAAATGGTCGGGTACCAGCAGGGTCAGGCTGCCGAAGTTATTCTCCACCTCTACCTTGCAGTTCTCTGCCAGGGCTTCGCAGCCGGAGAAATCCACGGTGTAGTTGCCGAAATTGCACTCGATGCTGCCGCCGCGCAGGACGGGGGTAGCCACGGCGGTGCGATAGTCACCGAAGCTCATCTCGCAGGCCAGCCAGCCATTGGTGCAGCTGTACTCCCGTTTGGTCTTGCCGTTGTGATTGACATGGACGGTTTTCTTCTTCTTTTTCTTGCCCAGGATCAGATCCAGCAGCAGGCTGATGCCCCAGATGATCAGCACGGCGGGGATCAGCACACCCCAGCCTAAATCAAAGGTAAACAGCTCATAGGAATCCAGCAGGAAGAAGCCACCGGCTACGGTCATGATCAGACAGAAGAAGGAAAAACCGTGGCACAGACCGCTGACACCGATAAAGCTCAGACTCAGCGTCCACAGCAGCGTCCACCAGGACACATCGTAGGACATCACATTATTTAATAAGAGCAGACCGCCGTAGAGCAGGACGAAGAGGGCAAAGATGATGCTGTGCCGCTTGCGCATGGGCATCTCCCAATGCCAGCTGTAATCGGACTTCCCGTTCTCTGCTTCCACCGGCTCTGCCTCGCAGACCTGACTGCTGCGTCCCATGAGCTCGTCCAGGCTGATGCCGAAGACATCGGCCAGCTCCGGCAGTACGGAGATATCGGGGCAGGAGAGGTTGTTCTCCCACTTGCTCACCGCCTGGGCGCTGACCCGCATCCGCTCCGCCAGCTGCTCCTGGGTCAGACCCAGCCGCTTGCGGTGGTATTTGATTCGTTCGCCTAAAGATTTGTGTTCCATATGGATGACCTCCTTTTCATGAGCCCATTATCTCGTTGAATCGGGCAAAAAGCAATCATCGGGAGGTTTATTTCCCCCCCATTTTCCACTCAACCACGGGTTGAATAATATGTAAAATTACGAATTCTCCCACTGACGGCTTCTGCCTACTGCCTTTGCCCAGTTTTTCTTGCCCTGCTGCCGCTGCCCGGCGGTCATGTTGGGGGCGAAGCTGCGGTCGCATTGCCAGAGGGCGCGGAGCTCCCTGGTGTCCTTCCAGAAGCCCACAGCCAGACCTGCCAGACAGGCAGCGCCCAGGGCGGTGGTTTCGCTGACTCTGGGACGGCGCACCAGGGCATCTAAAATATCCGACTGGAACTGCATCAAAAAGCTGTTGACACTGGCGCCGCCGTCCACCTTTAATTCTGCCAGACGGATGCCGCCGCGGGTAATGGCCTCCATCATCACGCCGAACTGACCGGAGTAGATCTCCATGGGATCGTGCTCCACCCAGCTGTTTTTGGGGTAGATCTGGGGGAATTCCTTCTGCGCCATGGAGATGATATTCTCCTTGTGGTCAAAGACAATGGCACGGCTGGAGGTCGTACCCTGATCCAGGGCGACGTTCATATGTTTACTCCTTAATAATGCAGTTCGCTGCCGCCGATAAACTCCCGCAGCAGGCTGTCACGGGGTACAAGCTCCGTGCTCAGGTCGGGCAGCTCCTCCAAAATATGCACCAATTCCCGCAGATCGGGATACTTCGGCAGCAGCTGCCGCAGCTCATCCAGAAGGTAGGGACGGTAAATGCTCATCTCGCAGGAGTAGAAGGAGTCAATGGAGCAGTGGGCCAGACCCTTAAAGGGCATGATGTAGTTCTGCTCACCCGCATCCACCCGTTGCCGCATGGCGATGGTCTCGGTGAGGGCGCGGTTTCTGCCGGTGCGATCCCGAAGCAGGCGCCGTGCCAGTCGGATAAAGGAGGGATGCAGCACAGAGCCGTCACGGGAGGTGATACGGGTTCTCACGCTGACATAGACACGGGAGGTCTGGTCGGTATAGCCGGTGACATCGGGGTTCAGGGCGTGGATGCCCTCCATAATAATCAGCTCTCCGGGCTTCCGCTGCAGGAATTTCCCCTCAAAGACCCGCTTGCTCTCCTTAAAATCATAACGGGGCAGTTCCACCCGTTCTCCCGCCAAAAGCTGACCCAGCTGCATCCGGAAGAAGGGGATATCCACCCGTGTGGGCTTCTCCAGGTCTAATTTGTTCTCCTTTAACAGTGCCAGCTCCTCCTGTGTCAGGGGGCTGAAATAGTCGTCCATGGGCAGCATATGGGTGGGCATCCCCATGGCCTCCAGTTCCCGGCTGATCAGAATGGCAGAGGTGGTCTTGCCGGAGCCGGAGGGGCCTGCCAGCATGATCACGGGGCGCTTATCGGCATTGGCGGCTATGATCTTGGCTGCCTGCTTTACCTGCTTGAAATAGTGCTGCCGATCCATCTCCAGGACGGCGGCGGCATCGGCGTTCAGAAGGGCAGAGATCTGGTCGGTTGTCATAAAGCATCGCCTCTTTGAAACTAAAAAATATACTACAGTATATCATATTTTGCTGTACTTTGGCTATCCTCTCTTTGCTTTTTGGAATATTGCCTATTTTTGAAGGGCAAGGATTGTGGAGTTTCACTAATTTTTTCGTTTTGGGGAATGGCTTCTTGCAAGAAAGTGGATTTGATAGTAAAATATACCTGTAAAACTTTCTTTAGGAGGATGCATATGAAACATCTGATGAAGCGTAGCCTTGCCCTTCTGTGCATGCTGGCGCTGCTCCTGTCCGTGCTGCCCGCTGCCATTGCCGCTGAGGGCGAGACGGAATTTGTCGTCCTGTCCACCACGGATATGCACGGCAGAACCTGGGACAGAAATGTCCTCAACGACACCAATATGAACAACTCCATGCTCAATGTGGCCACCGCCGTGGCAAAAATGCGTGAGACCTACGGCGAGAATGTGGTGCTGGTGGATAACGGCGACACCTATCAGGGTACGCCCGTGTCTACCCTCCAGATCTCCCAGTACACCCAGGGCGTGACCACCGATCCCAACCCCATGGCTGTGGCCATGAAGTACATCGGCTATGATGCAGCCAACTCCGGTAACCACGAGTTCAACTACGCCTGGGATACCATGGCAGACATTTATGCCTATCTGGAATCCGACGTGGAGGGTCTGAAGAGCCTGCCCGCCGTCTGTGCCAACCTCTACTATGAGGACGGCAGCAACGTCCTGACCCCCTATGTCATCAAGAACCTGAAGGACTCCGCAGGCAAGGACGTAAAGGTTGCCATCCTCTGCTTCGTCACTCCCGACTGCACCCGTTGGGACGTACCCGATAACTATCCCGGCATGCGCTTCTCCCACCCCGACAACCCCGCCCTGTCCATCCGCTGGGAGGCTGAGAAGTGGGTCAAGACCATCGAGGAGAAGGAAGCCCCTGATTTTGTCATCGTTGCCTTCCACTCCGGTCTGGGCGCTGCCGTTTCCGATGAAGACCTGACCTACGGTGTCAACACCGAGAACCAGGTCTACTCCATGATCGCCGGCCCCACCGGTATCGACATGGTCATCGCCGGTCACGACCACTCCGAGAGCTACTCCAACAAGAGCTACAAGAACGCCGAGGGTAAGGATGTTCTGGTGGTCAACGGCGGCGGCAACAGCCTTACCACCTCCGTCTTCACCATCGCTGCTGACGGCACCATTACGCTCAAGAGCAGCGTCAACAACAAGCTCTCCAACTACGCTGCCGATGCCGGCCTCAAGACGCTGATCCAGCCCTACGCCGATGCAGCCAACGAGTACGTCAACAACACCGCCGGTGTGGCGGTGGGTGAGTGGAACACCACCACCAAGTTCTACCTGGAGCAGTCCGATACCATGGACCTCATCGGCCGTGCCCAGATGGCACAGGGCTCCATCCACCTGGCCGAGAAGTATGATACCGAGGACAAGCAGGCAGAGCTCTATGCCGCCACCGGCCTGACCGACCTGACCGTTGACCTGTCCTCCACCTCCGTGGTGATCAACGGCTCTTACAATGTCAAGGCAGGC
>JAZNVK010000073.1:0-3647 GCA_045592805.1 Faecousia sp. | reverse complement strand
GGGTGCCGGTGAAGTAGTGGATGGCATTATCGATATCATCAACTATGTACCCCAGCCCCGCACCCTGCCCCTGGAGCCCGCAAAGATCAACGCTCTGCTGGGGACCGACATTTCCGAAGCCGACATGATCGACTACCTGCGCCGTCTGGAGATCGAGGTCGTTGACGGTCAGATCCAGGTTCCCTCCTTCCGCCCTGACCTGCAGCAGACTGCAGACATCGCCGAAGAGGTTGCCCGTCTGTATGGCTATAACGAGATTCCCACCACCTCCTTCCGCTCCGAGACCGCTGAAGGCGGCTACACCGGAACCATGGTGCTGGAAAACAAGACCGGCGCCCTTTGCCGCTGCCTGGGCTACAGTGAGATCCTGACTTACTCCTTTGTCAGCCCCTCTATCTTTGATATGATTCGTCTTCCCGCGGACTCTCCCCTGCGTAACACCATTCGCATCCAGAATCCTCTGGGCGAGGATGCCTCTATCATGCGCACCATTGCTCTGCCCTCCATGCTGGCTATTCTGGCTAAGAACTACGCTTACCACAATGCCGACGTGAAGCTCTATGAGCTGGCAAAGGTCTACCTGCCCAAGGAAGGCCAGCTGCTGCCTGAGGAGCCCAAGCGTCTGCTTCTGGGCTGCTACGGAGCCAAGGTCGACTTTTTCCGCATGAAAGGCGAGATCGAGGCCATTTTCAAGGGTATGAACGTGCGCAAGGCTGCATATACTGCCGTAAAGGACAATCCCTCCTATCATCCCGGCCGCTGTGCCAAGATCACCATGGACGGTGTGGATGTGGGTGTGTTCGGTCAGGTGCATCCCCTGGTTGCCAAGAACTATGGCATGGACTGCGACGTATATGCCGCCGAGCTGGACTTCACTGCCCTCACTGAGATGCTGGCTCCCGCCCATACCTATGAGCCTCTGCCTAAGTACCCCGCCGTCAGCCGTGATATTGCTATCGTCTGCGCCGAAGAGGTTACCGCAGGTCAGCTGGAAAGCTGCATCCTCGCCTCCGGCGGCAAGCTGCTGCGTGATGTAAAGCTCTTTGATATCTACAGAGGCAAGGGCATTGAAGAGGGTAAGAAGTCCATGGCTTTCGCCCTGACCCTCCGCGCGGATGACCGCACCCTCACCGACACCGATTCCGAAGCCGTCATCTCCGCAATTCTCACAGCGCTGGCTGAGCAGCTGGATGCCAAGCTTCGCTAAAGATATTATTTTGTAACCAAAATGTTCACGCTTTTTTCTTTACTTTTCCTGGGAACTAAGCTATGATATAGCTAACAAGAAAGGAGGCGGGCGTTATGGATCAAAAAACCTTTAACAACACCATTAAATTCACAGTCCCCGTTGACAGCAACGAAGAGATGAAGCAAATTCTCACTGAGGTCTATCGAAGCCTCACCGAGAAGGGCTACAACCCCATCAATCAAATCGTTGGTTTCATCCTCTCTGAGGATCCCACTTATATCACGAATCACAATAATGCTCGCAGCCTCATCTGCAAGCTCGACCGTGATGAGCTCCTGCAGGAGCTTGTTCGTCACTATCTGTTCCATTCGTGATCGGTCAAGGGGCTTTCGCTGAAGCGGAGGCCCCTTTTTTCTCCCCCATCATAATACTCCCAAAAAACATCCAAATTTCATCATCCCCCGCATTTTACGGACCAATTGTAAATAAAATGTTTCAAAATCGATATCTCGTCAGAAATTATGTTGACAAATCGATTTCGATGTGTTACAATTTGGTTACATTTTGTTTTGGAGGTTACTATGTCCGAAAAAAATGAAGTTCTGAAGTATAAGGGTCGCCCCCTGATGCGGAAGGACAATCTGATTTACTACGGTTCCATGGCTGATGAGTATATCATTATGCTCCAGGTAATGGAATCCAAGAAACTGGTAGATCTGAACCTTGCAACAAAGGTCTCTGTCCAGCTTCAGCGCACCGATCCCAATTGCAAAGCAAGAGATCGTGTGGTGAAGAAAAGCGAAAAAGACGGCTTCTACACTGCTTTGGATGTTGGCTGTGTATGGCTGGAGCGCGCACTGAACGCAAAATAAACGCATTTTCCTTGGGAGGTTATTATGAAACGGGTATTTCGAACTTTTGTACTTCTTGTCCTTGTATCTGCATTTTTGATGAGCTTCACCGCTCCCATCTTTGCTACGGAATTGAAAACCGCTATCGGCACAGTGGATGCTCCCAGCGGGCTGCGTCTCCGCGCTAAACCCAATACCGAAGCAAAGATCCTCACGGTGGCTTCCGACAATGATACGGTTGTCATCATCCGTCAGGTCGGTAACTGGTATCTGGTTAACTACAATCTGTACATCGGCTATATGTGTGCTGACTATGTCACCACCAAGGATAAGGCCAATGTGGAGCTGGGTCAAGGCTCTCTGGATCCTTCCCTCACCAATCTGCGCAGCCGTCCCTCCACTGCTTCTACTGCCATTGATCAGCTGAAGGCCGGCGAGAAGGTTGAGATCATCGGCTTCAATTGCGGCTGGTACAAGGTTACCTTTGACGGTAACACCGGCTACATCCGCAGCGACCTGGTAACGCTGCTGGAGAAGCCCGCAACCAACCGTGGCACCGCGGCCGACATTGACAGCGGAAGTACTAATAACAGCAACAGCACTTCCTCCTCTTCCATCGGTCGTCAGATCGCCGATTATGCCCTGCAGTATGTAGGTTATCCCTATGTCTACGGCGGCGAGGATCCCTCCGGCTTTGACTGCTCCGGCTTTATGCAGTATGTATTCGCTCACTTTGGCTACACCATCAACCGTACCGCCACTGCTCAGCTGCAGAACGGTTACTATGTGGATTACGATGATCTCAAGCCCGGCGACATTATTTACTTTGGCTCCGGCAGCATTGCATCCCACGTTGGTCTTTACATAGGCGACGGTAAGTTCGTCCATGCACAGAGCTCTGCTACGGGTGTTGTGATCAGCAGTCTTTCCGAAACCTGGTATGCCAATCGCTACCTCTGCGCTCATCGTATTGTTGACTAAAATAATTGGATAAAAATAACGGTGATTTTCAAAACGAAAATCACCGTTATTTTTTCTTAATCAATGTCGTAAACCAGTTCCTCGGGGGGTTGATCCAGAACTTCAGGATTACGCAGGATCTTGCGGAAGTACTTCATAACCGTAGCATAATAGAAGCCGTCCACAATTCGCTCATCACAATTGAGGGTATAATCAACATAGCGTCTGGTCACCACAGTTCCGTCAGGCTCCAGCTCCGTCTCGCGGTACTTTCTGCCAAAGGCCAGGAAAAGCGGGATGTTGCCGAAATCGTACAGATGGTGAACAATGGGCGGAATACCCAGAGAACCCATAGAGGTAAAGATCACAGAAGCATGGAAGGGGCTGAACTCCAACAGTGCATTGGGTACCTTACCGAAGTAATCCAGCAGCTTCAGGAACCAAACCACAAACTTCAGGATCAGACCGGGAATATTGCCAAGCACAGCGACGATCTGGTCAAAGCCGCTGTCCAGAGGGGTATTCTTCACGATCTCATATTCCCGGTTGTACTTCTCATAGACCTCTTTGGCAGTGTCTGCTCTGTGGAGGTGGAGCTTGATGGTGGTCTCAGCGCCATCGGTACGCATATCCTTCTTCATGGTCAT
>JAZNVK010000072.1:0-8829 GCA_045592805.1 Faecousia sp. | reverse complement strand
ATGGCCGCCCTTCTCCAGGATGGTATAGTCATCCACGATCTGGGCGCGGTTGGTGGTGCCTGCGTCATAGAGGTTGAAGGCAAGGACGGGAATGTCGCTGTCGCCCTCAAACTCGCCCATCTTGTAGGCGGGAATGGTGGCGTTCTCGTCAGCGGCATAGAGCGTCACATCCCAGTCAAACTCATGGTTGCCCAGAGATACGGCATCATAGCCCATCTTATCCAGAGCGGCACGGATGGCATTGCCGTAGGTCAGGTTGGACAGGGGTGTACCCTGGTAGATGTCGCCGCCGTCCAGGACGATGACGTCATCCACATTCTCATCGGCACGGGCTTCGTTGTACACACCGGCCAGGTATGCCATGCGGTACTGATAGGTCTCCGGATTGCCGGAGGCAGTTTCCGCAATATAGCCGTGGATGTCAGAGGTCTCAAAGACCTTGATGGTGGTCTTCTCCTTGGGGGGAACGGGAGGTTCTACGGGCTTGGCATTCTCCACAAAACGCATGAGGATCGCTGCGATCTGGGCGCGGGTGGCATTGCCCAGGGGCAGCAGATAGGTGGCAGTGGCGGTCTTCTCGCCGTTGATCAGGCCGAAGCCCACTGCCCACTCCATAGCCTCCAGAGCGAAGGGGGAGGTGTCCTTGCCATCGGGGAACTGGCTCAGGTCGCCCCTGGCGCTGACATCCAGCTCGTTCTTCTCGGCATAGCGATAGACGAAGGTAGCCAGCTGCTCACGGGTCAGGAAGCTCTCGGGGGCAAATTCCGTGGCGGTGACACCGTTGGTAATGCCCTGCGCAACCGCCCACTTGACGGCCTCAGCGTAATAGACATTTTCAGGCACATCCACAAAGGGAAGCTCCCCTTCGGTTTCCGGAGCGCCTGCCATACGGTGCAGAACCGTAACCAGCATGGCACGGGTGACCGTACCCTCCGGTCCGAATTCTGTGGCGGACATGCCGTTCATCAGTTCATTTTCATAGACGTAGACAACGCTGTCATAGTACCAGGCGTTGTCGGGAACGTCGGTAAAGGGGATCTCTGCTGCAAAGGTCGCAGGAACCAGGGACAGAAGCATTGCCAAAGTCAGAAGCAATGCCAGTAATTTACTACTGAATTTCCGTTTCATAACACATTCCTTTCTGCTCCAAAATCGTTGTTGTTCTTTCTTCTTCATTCTGCGCTTTCCCTGCGCCTACCACCTCCTGAATCAAAGACCTGGTTTCTGAATATCTCGCTGAAAATATAGTACCATCATTTCAGTTTTATGTCAATATGTATAGTTTTCATTCCTTTTATTTTATCTATTTTGTATAGTTCGCACAATCTCTCTGTATGCGTATTTTACAGCTACATCACATAACAATTGCATTTTTACATCAAAGTGTAAAAAAAGAACACATTTATTTTCTTTTTCGTCATTTTGTCCAAAACAGCCAAAAAAAGGCAGCGCAAAATGATGTAAGCTCATTTTGCACTGCCTTTGGTTTTATTTTTCCAGTTCGTTCTGGGCCTGCTCCCATTGCTCCATCAGGCTCTCCAGGGCTGCCTCCTGCTGCTCTTTTTCAGCACTTAATCGGAGTAGCTCCTGATAGTCTGTGGCGGCCTGCTCCAGCTGGATATCCAGATCGGCGATCTCCTGCTCCTTGGCATCGATCTCCCGTTCCAGACGGCGGATCAGCTTCTCCAGCTCCTTGCTGCCGGAGGGGAGCTTGGGGGCTTTCTCCTTCTTTTTGGGGGTCTGGAGCTTCTGGGCCGCCTCATGCTCCTTGATGGAACGGTACTTGGCATAGCCCCAGGGGAAGTCACGGATCTTGCCGTCCTCCAGCTCCCAGACACGGGTGGCGAATTTATCCACAAAATAGCGGTCGTGGGACACGAAAATCAGAGTCCCCTCGTACTCATCAATGGCACATTCCACCCACTCTCTGGATGCCACATCCAGGTGGTTGGTGGGCTCGTCCAAAATCAGGAGATTGATCTTCTCGTCCATCAGCATACACAGCCGCAGACGGGACTGCTCACCGCCGGAGAGAGTGCCTACGGTCTTAAACACATCCTCGCCGGAGAAGAGGAAAGCACCCAGGCGGTCACGTGCGCTCTGGGGGGTACAGTTCTTCTCGTAGAGCATGGTGTCGTAGAGGCTGCGCTCCGGGTGGGAGAAGTGGATCACCTGGGGTAGGTAGGCGGATTTTACCGTGGGGCCGAATTTGATCTTGCCCTCGGCGGCCAGCTCGCCCAGCAGCACCCGGATGAAGGTGGTCTTGCCGCTGCCGTTATCGCCCAGAAGGGCAATGCGCTCGCCGCCCTTGACCGTCAGCTCCACATCGGAGAAGAGGGTGCGGTCACCGAAGCCCTTTTTCAAGCCCTTGACGCTGAGCACCTCGTCACCGAAGAACTCCTTCTCCCCGAAGCGGGCTCGAAGGGTCTTCTCCGTCCGTGGGCGCTCGGTTTTCTCAATGCGCTCCATGCGGTGCTGAATGGACATGGCACGGCGGTAGAGCACACGGTTGTTGATTCCCCAGCCCTTCATACGCTCTAAGGTGTAGCCCAGCTGCCGTAATTTTGCCTGTTCCTGCTCATACTGCTTCAGCTGGCGGTTAAAGCGTTCCTGCTTCTCCTGGAGATAGAAGCTGTAGTTGCCGCTGTAGAACTCTGCCTTGCCGGCGGAGATCTCGATGATGCGATCCACCACCCGATCCAGGAAATAGCGGTCGTGGGAGATGGTCAGCACCGTACCCTTGAATTTCAGAATATAGTCCTCCAGCCACTCCACACTCTTTAAGTCCAGGTGGTTGGTGGGCTCATCCAGGAGAAGAATATCCGTCTTCTCCAGCAGAAGTCTGCCCAAGTTGACACGGGTCTTCTCACCGCCGGAGAGGCGGTCAAATTCCTGCTGCCGCATGGCAGCGGGGATGCCCAGGCCGTTGCAGATCTTGTCCATCTGGGTATCCTGCTCGTAGCCGCCCTGAGTCAGGTAGCTGTTGCTCAGGCGGTCGTATTCGTCCAACCATGCCTTGGGGGCGCTGGCGGTGAGCTTCAGGGCCAGCTGCTCCATCTTTCGGCGGATGGCCTCCAGAGGGGCAAAAGCGGTCTTCAGCACGTCCTCCACGGTGTAGCCCCCGGGATAATGGGGGATCTGGGAGATGAGCCCCAGCTTCTTGCCCGAGGCCAGGACGATCTCGCCTTCGTCAGGGAAGATTTCGCCGGTCAGGAGGCGGAACAGGGTGGTCTTGCCGCAGCCGTTGCGCCCCATAATGCCCACGCACTCGCCCTCGTGGATGTCGAAGCTCATGCCGTCCAGCAGCACCGAGCCCACCTCAAAGGACTTGACCAGATCTCTTACTGATATATCAACCATAGTTTTCTCCGTATCGTTTCAAAAATTCCTCACGGCTCAGCATCAGGTTCAGCGCCTGCAAAAAGGCGTTGGCACCCAGGTGCTCCGGCAAAAGCAGCTCCTTCTGCAGGGCTTTGCGCTTCGTACTGCTGTCCTTGCTGCCGGAAAGGCCGGCGAGAAACAAATCTGTCTTGGTAATAGGTTCCCGTTTTTCCCCCTGCTCCGTCCAGACGGCCCCTGCATTACGCAGGGCGGCACAGAGGGTTTCCGGATCCATGCCCTCTACGCCTAATTTTCCCTCCCTGCCCGGCTGCGCCTTGCGTTTTTCCTTGCCGGGGACATCGGGAATGTAGGCGTGAAATACGTTCTCCGTGGGGAGGGCGCTTTTGAGATAGTTGCGGATCACAAAGCCTGCCCCATCGGAGTCTGTCAGAATAATCAAGCCGCGTTGCTGCGCCACCCGACGCAGGAAGTCCAGCAGCTTCCTGTCCTTCATAATGCCGAAGCCACGGGTCTCGAAAATGGGCGCGTCCACGATCTGGGAGAGGGTATTCTTGTCATAGCGCCCCTCTACCACAATTGCCTGCTCCAGGTGGATCATTTTCTTGCCTCCTGTGCCAGCTGCAGGATCAGCATCTGGGCTAAGGTCTCACCGGTATCGTAGGAGGTTTTGATCCGGTAGTCAGTCTCGGCGCAGAGCCGCACCGCCTCACGGCAGAATTCCTCGGAGAAGCGTCTGGCCTGGGTCAGGATCTTGCCTGCCGCAAAGGGGGCAATGCCGCAGACGGAGGCCAACTCCTGAGCGCCCCTGCCCTGAGCCTGCAGTGCCTTGGCGGCATAGAGCCTGCGCATCTGGGCGCCGATGGCTGCCACAATGGGAATGGGATCCTCCTGCATCTTGATGAGGGTATTCAGCTTCAAAAGTGCCTGGTCGAAGGTCTGCTGTCCCAGGGCATCGGTGATCTGGAACACCACCGCATCCAACGTGGGCTCCACCACTGCGTCAATATCCCCACGGACGATCTGCTCCGCGCCGGAGAAGGCACAGATCTTGCTGATCTCCCCGTGCAGACGGGTCATGGACAGACCGCTGAGGGAGAGCAGATAGTTACAAAGCTCCGGGGAGATGCTCTTGCCGCTCTCGTGGAAATGACGGGCGATCCAGGGGCGCAGATCCGCCTCGGACTGGTAGGCAAACTCTACCAAAACTGCCTTATCCTGCAGCAGCTTCCACAGCTTCTGCTTCCGCTTATCGGGCTTGAAGTCCAGATAGTCCAGCACCAGGCAGCAGTAGTCCGGCAGATCCGACAGGGCAGCCATGAGCTGCTCCTGCTCCTCCTCGGCAAAGAGATCCACATCCTCCAGAAGGATCAGGCTGCGCTCTGCCATCATGGGCAGGGTCTCCAGGGCATCGTAGAAGGCGGAGAAGGAATAGGTCTCGGCGGTGAGTCGGTGGAAATTAAAATCCGCCGTGAACTCATCGGTCAGGATCTGCTTCTTTACACGCTCCAGATAGTAGCGGCGCAGATAATCCTCTTCCCCGTAGAAAATATAGAAACAGCCGGGATTTTTCTGCTTCAGGTCATTTTTTAGTTGTAAAAAGCCGGAATTTCCGGTGGTTTCTTTTTTCGCCATAGCTTTACCTCGCAATGGTGATCTCCCCGTGGAGATCGGTGCGGTAGACCGCCGCGCCGATGGCGGCAATGCGGTCGAGAACCTCCGGCGTGGGATGGCCGTAGGTATTGTATCCCACGCTGATCAGCACGATTTCCGGCTGCGTTGCCTCCAGAAGCTTCGTGCCGGTGGAATAACGGGAGCCGTGATGCCCGGCTATGAGCACCTCGATATCCGGGAAGCGGTAGCTTTCCAGCAGCTGCTCCTCAGCATCGGTGTCCATGTCTCCCGTAATCAGTATATCATAATCTTCCCAAGACATCAATGCGGCAATGGAGGCATTTTTCTCATCCGCCCCGGGCGGATACAGCTGCACCTGTGCCTTACCCAGCGCCAGCTCCATGGGCTCACGGACGAAAACCACCGCAATGCCCTCCTGTGCCGCCGCCTGCAGGATTGCCTGACGGTCGGGGCTCTCGTGATCCGTGTCGGGCAGGAGAAGGCAGTTGACTCTCACACGATCCATCAGCTGCAGCACGCCGCAGCTGTGATCAGAGTCGTAGTGGGTGAGCACCAGATAGTCCACCTGTCGCTCCCCTTCCATCAGCAGCTTCCGTGCCAGCAGCTCGCCGCCCTCCTCTTCCATATCGCCGCCGCAGTCCACCACCAGCGTCATGCCGCCGCTGCGGTAGACCGCGCACTGTCCCTGTCCCACATCCATCAGAGTGAAACGGAACTCCCACAGATCCACGGCGGAAAAGCCCAGACAGAGGAGCAGACTCAAGGCAAGGCAGAGGGCAAAGACACGCTTTTTGCAGCGCTTGCGCAGCAGCAGGAAGGCAGCAAAGAGTACGTAAGCGAAAACCAGCCAGATGACCACATAACTGCTGCCGGTATACACCGTGCCATAAGGCACATGGGCAAAGAGACCTGCCGCCCACTGCACCAGACGGATGGGCCGGGCCAGAAGCCAGCCTGCCCCCGCACCCAGGGGCGTATAGACAAAGCCCAGAATAGCGGTGACGAAGCAGAGGCTGAAAATCAGGCTGATGAGCCACAGAAGCAGCAGATTGCTCAAGGGCGCAATGAGACAGACCGTGCCGAAATGGTAGGCCACAAAGGGTGCTGTGGCCACCGTCGCCCCAAGAGAGGTGGACAGTGCGCCCGCCGCCGTACGGATCAGACGCTGTACCATGGGCTGCTTCCGGAACTTCTGCTCACGGAACAGACGGAGAAAGCCCGCCTGAAAATAGGGCGCAAAGAGGAAAATGCCCACCATGGCACCGAAGGAGAGCTGCAGGCTCACATTGGCAATAGCCCAGGGGTTAAAGAGCAGATTCACCCAGAGGGCGAAGCTCAGAGAGGTAGGGGTATCATTCTCCCGTCGGAAGATGGGCGCTAAGAGCATAAGGCTGTTCATGATCACCGCGCGGTTCACCGAGGGCGTGAAACCCAGCATGGCCGCGAAAAAGACCATAATGCCCATGCAGACACCTGCGGCCGCCCGTTTCCTGCCACGGAAGAACAGCAGCACCAGACTGATCAGCAGGGAGATATGCATACCGGACACCGCCACCACGTGGGAAAGACCGCTGAGAGACAGCTCATTCTTCTGCCCGTAGCTCAGCTCGCTGCGGTCACCGGTGAGCAGCGCCAGGGCAAAGCCCTGGGCATCATCGGGGAAAATATCCCGAATTTTCTGCCGCAGCGCCCGGGCGGCGTAGGCAGGCCAGAGGGACAGGGGCAGCTTCTCTGCCTTTTCGATGGTCAGAGTTCCCTGCTGGGAGCCCATAAGGGAGATGTCACGGGATTGATAATAGAGGTTCCCCTCCCGTGAGGTGCCACGGGACACATCGGTCACCTTCGCCCGCAGGGTCAGGCGGTCGCCCAGAGAGATCTCCTCCGGCTCGCAATCCAGGTACAGGAGAATTCTGCCTTCCTCCAGCTTCGCCGTGACACGGCAGCCGTAGTCCGTCGGCTCTGCCTCAGAGATCACGGTACAGGAGAGCTTTGTAAATTGACCCACATACTCCCGCAGGGGGCGGATCTGCAGATACTCATAGCCCCAGCTCCACAGAAGGCCCAGCGCCGCTCCAAAGGCAGCCAGGCGGCAGCGCAGCGCCGCATCTGACCGCAGCAGACACAGCCCCAGGGCGCCCAGAAGCAGAACGCCGCCCACAATGGCAGCGACCAGAGGCGAGAGCAGCCACACATAGAGTGCCGCCGCCACTGCAAAAGCCACGCAGAAGATCGCCAGTTTACGCATATGCTGTTCCCACCTTTCTGAAAAATGGGGTGGACAGACGCCCACCCCATCTAAAAAATCAGTTAAAAGAGCCTAAGGTCTTGCCGCCCAGCACATGGAAGTGCAGATGATGCACCGTCTGACCGGCATCGGCACCGCAGTTGGTCACCACGCGGAAGCCGTCAGAGAAGCCCATAACGGAGGTCAGCTTGCGGATCACGCCGAAGATATGGCCGATCAGCGCTTCCTGCTCCTGGTAGATCTTGTTGGCACCGGTGAGATGCTCCTTGGGGATCACCAGAAAATGCTGGGGTGCCATGGGGGCAATGTCATAAAAAGCCAGGCACAGTTCGTCCTCGTAGATCTTCTTTGAAGGGATCTCCCCTGCGACGATCTTACAGAAAATGCAATCACTCATGTTATTTCTCCTTACTTGGCGTTGGCTTCCACGTAGTTATCGGCCAGAGCCAGAGCGTCGTCCAGCCTGGTGGCATCCTTGCCGCCGCCCATGGCGGAATCGGGCTTGCCGCCGCCGCTGCCGCCGCAGGCTGCACAGACTTCCTTCACCAAAAGACCTGCCTTCAGGCCATGGGCCACGGCATCCTTGCCGCAGACGGCCAGGATGGAGATCTTCTCGCCCTGCTTACCGGCCAGAACAGCGACCAGATCGGGAGCCTTGTCTCTCAGCTGGTCGCCCATCTTGCGCAGATCGGGCACAGCCATATTATCCATGACGCAGGTCAGCACACGCAGACCCTTCACATTGCGGGCAGAGAAGAGCACACGATCCACTTCGCCGCAGGTGAGCTTGTCCTTCATCTTCTCCAGATTCTGCTTCAGCTCCTTGACCTCCTGCATGAGGCTGTGGGCGCGCACCAGCAGATCCTTGGGGGTGGTCTTCAGCTCCTCGGCAGCATTGAGGATCACACGGTTGAAGTTCTCCATCTGCTTGAGGACGTTCTTGCCGGTGTAGGCCTCGATACGGGGGACACCGGAGGCAACGGAGGCCTCGGACATAATACGGAAGGGGCCGACCTTGGCGGTATTATCCAGGTGGGTGCCGCCGCAGAACTCCATGGAGTCCTCGCCCATCTTGACCACACGGACGGTATCGCCGTACTTCTCACCGAAGAGGGCGGTTGCGCCCAGCTTCTTGGCCTCTTCTACAGGCAGAACCAGAGTCTCAACCGTCTCGCCCTTAAGGATCATATCCATGATCTCGCTGCCCACAGCGGCCAGCTCCTCGGGGGTGACGGCGGAGAAATGGGTAAAGTCAAAGCGCAGGTGGTCGGGCTCTACCAGAGAGCCGGCCTGATGGCAGTGCTCGCCCAGCACACGGGTCAGAGCGGTCTGCAGCAGGTGGGTGGCGGTATGGGCACGGCAGATGGCCTTGCGGCGCTCTAAGTCAATGGAGACGTGGCACCGGTCGCCCAGCTTGATGATGCCGGACTTCACTACACCGTAGTGCATATATTTGGCGCCCTTGTTCTTCTGGACGTCATTGACCTCGAAGATGCCATTGGCAGTCTCGATGGTGCCGTGGTCGGCGATCTGGCCGCCCATCTCGGCATACATGGTGGTCTGGTTCAGCACAAGTCGGAGGCCAAGCGGGCTTAGGAAGACAATAGAGA
>JAZNVK010000071.1:0-7015 GCA_045592805.1 Faecousia sp. | reverse complement strand
CACGCCGCAAACGGGAGTTCGACTCTCCCACGGGTCACCAGCTTTTTTTGCGGTAAGAGGAAAAAAGTACTTGACAAATGCGAAAAGGGCTGTATAATTAAAAAGGTCTTGAGGAACACTTAAGACAGTTGGTGTTGATTGTGTGAGGGTCCACCTGTTCCCATCCCGAACACAGAAGTTAAGCTCACTTGCGCCGACGATAGTTGCCGGGCGACTGGCCGTGAAAATAGGTAACGCCAACACAAACCTCCACAGCAATGTGGAGGTTTTTTCTTATATTTACACGGAGATGATGTTATGAAAAAGTATAAAGCACTCCCGTATGTGCTGGGAACGGTTGTTGCACTTCTTGTTTTGGCATTGGAGCTGTATTTGTTCTGTCCTGCTATCAATATACATAACTTCGGTTTGTGGCTGATTGTAGATCTTGCATTTTTGGTATTTCTTTTCGTTACCCGTGCTGCACGAGGCTGTAAGGATTTCGGAATTGAGACTGTCACAAAGCAAAAAGGTCCCAAGGGTAAGACGGTAAAAACAAAGAAGTTTTATTTCCATATTCATCATTATCTTGCGCCCATTGGTGTTGCTGCTTTGGCTCTGTTTATCCTTTTTATCAGCAGTACTGTATTTAATGCCGGTTCTTATTCTGAAATTTTGAAGGTAAAAGAATCTGATTTTGCTGCTGATTTGGCCGAGTCGGTGGGAACGGATTCAATTGCCTTGATGGATACCGCATCTGCCAGAATGTTGGGTGATCGGGAGATCGGAGCGCTTTCGGATGTTGTGAGTCAGTTTGATGTGTCTGACGATTATTCTCAGATTGACTATAACGGGAAACCTATTAAGGTTTCAGCCCTGGAGTATGCCGGTTTCTTCAAATGGATCAATCATAAGGATAACGGCGTCAGAGGTTATGTTACGGTTGATCCTGTCTCCATGTCTGCTTCCTATATTGAATCCGCGGGAATGAAATACGTTCCTTCCGCCTTCTTTTTCCAGGATGCCCGTCGGCATATGTGGATGAAGTATCCGACCCTGATGTTGGATAATCTCCATTTTGAGATCGATGAGACGGGAAAGCCCTACTATGTGGCTTCTATTATTGAAAAAACCATCAACCTGTTCGGCGGTGAAACCGTAAGCGGTTGCCTGGTGATGGACCCTGTCAGCGGAGAGATCGTTCGATATGAGCTTTCCGAGATTCCCCGCTGGGTGGATGTAGTTTTCTCCGGTGATCTGATCTGTCAGCAATATAACTGGTACGGTATGCTGAACAACGGTTATCTGAACAGCCTGTTCGGGAAGAAGGATTGCAAACGGGTTACTACTTCGAAAACCGAAGAGAATTCTGAGGGAGAGAGTAGCATTCCGGATTACGGCTATGTTGCCAAGGACGGAGACATCTGGATTTATACCGGCATTACATCCGTAAACGGTGACAGCTCCAATATTGGCTTCCTTTTGGCCAACGAGAGAACGGGAGAAAGTCGCTATTACCGCATTGCCGGTGCGGATGAGAAATCCGCCATGGCTGCGGCAGAGGGTGAGGTTCAGGAGAAGGGCTATCAGGCATCCTTCCCGTCCTTGATTAACATTGACGGGAATCCTACCTATATTATGGTGCTGAAGGATGCGGGCGGATTGGTCAAGCTCTATGCCATGGTTAATGTGGAGCAGTATAATATCGTAACCACAGCCACCACTCAGGAGGAATGCATTCAGAAATACAGAGCCGCATTGGGATTAGAGCTCGATCCGCCTGCTACGGATGCAGAGGAGATTGTCATTACCATTGCGCAGATAAAGTACATCGATATCGACGGGAATACCTACATCTACCTGATTGACGAATCCGATAAAATCTATAGGGCGAAGGCAAGCACCCACGAAGCAATGCTTTTGTTAGAGCCCGGTGACCGGGTGAAGCTATCCCATTCTTCCGGCTTGATCCTTAGCTGCGAAACCGTCAAATAAAACAAGCCGCCTGCCCTGAAACATTGGCAGGCGGCTTATACTATTGCGGGTATTCTGCATATGTTATAACAGTCCGCCGGTCTGTATGAAATTGTCACGCTTTTTCAAATTGATTTTGTTATGTCTCTGTTTTACAATAAAGTCAGATCATGCATGATGATTATATTTGAAATGGAGTTTTGATGATGAATAAGAGTTTAATTCACGATGAAAGCTATACCATTGGGCAGGTCGTAATGATGACCGGCCTGACGGATCGTACAATTCGGAACTATTTGTCTCTGGGCTTTTTGGATGGTGAGAAGTCGGATGGTCAATGGCGCTTTACTGCGGAGCAGTTGGAGAAATTTATGCGCCATCCCTCTGTAAGACCCAGCATTTCTGCGAAGAAGAATGCACTGATTTTTGATTTTCTTGCAGATACTCACAATCAGGAGAAAGAAGCTTGCCTTGTACTAAGTATTCCTAAGGAGGATAAGACGGCAGCCATGACCTTCTTTTGCAAGGAAATCTCAGAGGGTGACTATCAGGATATCCGGTTTTCCTATGACGGTTTCGAGCATTCCGGACGTATCATCCTGAGAGGCTCCTTTTCCGATGTTCTTCGTCTGAGCAATGCCTTTGCCCATTGCGGAAAATAATGTAAGCCGCCTGCCCAGAACTATGGGAAGGGTGCTCTTTACTTGAGAGAGACGCAATCGTTGCACTTAATAAACAATCCGGCCAAATTACTCAAGGCTAAGATCCTGCAAGATTTTTTTATATAATTATTTCAAGCCGCGGGCGCGGGCGACCTTGCTTCTGGGCTGCTCCTGCAGACTGTAGGTTTCGCAGAGATAACGCACCAGCTGCAGCATCTCCTCCGGCGCTCCCTTGTAGAGCTCCAGCTCTGCTTCACACAGGGGCATCGTCTCGGTCTTGCCCAGCAGCAAGCCCTGATCGCAAGCCAGCTCCGCCTCACTGCCGTCGGGGAAACGGAGCATTTTGTGCTGCCGCTGAAATTCTGCACCGCAGACCGGCTCCACATCTCCGGCCCCGTAGAGGAACAGCAGCTCTTTCGGCGCTCCGGCTTCAAGCAGTTTTACGATGGCCTTATGGTCAAGCACTTTCTCAATGATCTGCCATTCTCCACGGGTGTGGCTCTGAGCCGTGGGGGTCTTGACGCAGATCACAGAGGTATCGCCCTCCTGACGGCGGCGCAGTGTCCAATGACGCCTGGAGAAACGCTGATCGGGGGAGTCAAAATACTCCGTGCGCATGGCGGTCTGCTGAAATTCCCCTGCAGACAGTTTTTCGATTTTGGGATCGGCCATGATTTTCTTCAAAAGCGCTGGATCACCCACCTCCAGCTTATATTCCAGTTCCTTACCCATATAGTCGCCTCCTTTTTTACATCATAACACATCTGTTTTTCCCTGTCAATTTAGGCATAAACATTTCCCATCCCTTTTCCCGACAGAAGATCGAGGGATAAAATGATAAAATTCCTGCAGATTGTTACGGGAGGGAAACGGTATGAAGGAGCGTGTTGCGAAGTCTCCGATCTCGGAACGGCGGAAGATCCTGCCGGTGCTGCGAGGTGGGCAGATACTGCAGGGGCTGTGTAGCTTTGCCGCTGCTTTTTTATTATCACCGGCAAAATTGTTACAGGCGCCCATTCCTCTGGCGGCCTGCTTAATTTGCGCTTTTCCTCCCGGAATTTCCGGTGTTGCTGCCGCCCTGGGGGCCATAGGAGGCTTCTTGCTTTTTACGGAAGGTGTCCGCTGTGTGGAGTTAGTGGTCATGAGTCTGTTGATCCTGGCGTCGGTTCTGGTCTTTCAGGGAACAGAGCTTTACGGCAAGGTCTGGTTCTTCCCCCTGATGAGCGCAGGACTTTGGGCGCTTCTCCGCGGCATCGGTTTACATAGCGTAGACGAACTTCCTCTCTGGGTCATGCAATTTGCGGTATGCGCCGCTGCGGCTGCTGCCTTCCGCCGGCTGATGCTACGGGAACGGGGAGCGATGCTCTTTGCCGCTGCGGCACTGCTGTGCGCCCTGAGCTCTCTGGGACTTCCGATCCCTCTTGGACTATTGACTGCAAGTGCGCTCTGTGTTCTCATGGGGGAACCAAAGGCCGCGCTGGCCTTTGGGCTGGCTGTTGATCTCAGCGTGGGCATTGCGCCCTGCGCCTGTATCGCCCTGAGTCTGCCGACGATCCTTTTGGCAAAATACCGTAGATCCGCTGTCAGCATTTACGCTCTGGGTTTTCTGCTTCTGAGCTGCCTGACCATGGTGATATTTTCTGCCGAAGCGCTTGCAGATTGCTTCGCCCTGAGCATGGGTACCATGCTGGGACTCCTCCTGTGCCGTCTGCCACAGCTACGGATGCAAAGTGCTGTGGAGCCCAGAGAAAGAAGGTCAAAGCTGCGAAATGCCGCCAGGGTGCTGCGGCTGTTAAGAGAGCAGCTGCCGCAGGAGGCAGAGTGTCCCTGCGAAAGCGAGGCAGAGAGCGTTTATGACGGTGCGGCGGAGCGGGTCTGCCGCTGCTGCGAGCGATTTCGCCGCTGCTGGGGAGAGCGGGTGGACGAGACCTGCGATGCCCTAAACAACGCAGCAAGAAAAATCATCACAGCCGGTGTGGCAGAGAAAGAGGATTTCCCCACCTATATTCACGAAAACTGCTGCCACCTGGACGGCTTTGTAACGGCAATCAATCAGGAACTGGAGGGAATGCTGTTCCGAAGGCAGTACCGTATGCGGTTAAGGGAGAGCAGCCTTGTGGTAGCACAGGAGCTGCAATGCCTGGAGGACTATCTGCTGTCCGCAGAAGCACCGCGGGATAAATGGGACCGGACAGGGGCGGCCTATCTTCCGGAGGTGGGACTCTGCAGCCTTGGAAAGAACGGCGCGGCGGTCAACGGTGACTGTAGCCGGCGCTTTTATTGCGGAAGATACTATTATATTCTTCTCTGCGACGGCATGGGCAGCGGAGCGGAGGCCGCCCAAATGAGCAAAGAGACCATCTCCCTCCTGGAAGCCCTGTTAAAGAGCGGAATGTCCCCGGAGAATGCCATGAAGCTGCTCAATGGCGCGGAGCTGTTGCGGGGAGCAGATCGCTTTACCACGGTAGATCTCTTATCCATCGATCTCAGCAACGGTACTGCGGAGCTGCTGAAATGGGGCTCTGCGCCCAGCTATTATCGCTGTGACGACGAGGTTAAAAAAATCGGGACAGCATCACCGCCTCCGGGAGTGGGGGTGGGAGGAGAACACATCCCGGAACGGTATTCGCTGTCCCTTGGGGGAGGAGAACTGCTGGTGCTGCGGAGCGACGGCGCTTGCGGCGAGGAGATCGAGGAGGCTTTGGAGAGCTATACCGGCCGATCGTCGGTTGCCTTGGCAGCCTATCTGATATCCGGCATCTCGGGGGAGGACGACATGACGGCATTGACTGTCTCTTTACGGCTGCATATCTCTTCCTAACCTATATACCATATCTTGTGCAAATAAAATGTCGAAATACAAGATATCGGAAATAATATTTCCCAACCTGCTGTTTTTTCTGTTTTTCGTCCTTCCACGGCGAGAAAAACGAAAAAGCGGCAGGATTGTTTTTATTCTCTAAAATTTCGAAAGTAGGGGAAACGCAAATATATGGAATTTTTTTCTTGACAAAGCCCTTAAAAGGTGCTACAATGTATGCGAGTTAGGAATGACTAATTTTTTTGACCGTGAGTTAGCCTTGTCTAATCCTGCGGCCGCATGGAACGGAGGAGCGGAATGAATCTGCGTAATGCCGAAGAGGGCAAGGAATATATTATCCGTCAGATCGATACGGACGACGAAGAGCTGGATGCTTTCCTGTTCTCCCTGGGCTGCTACAGCGGCGAACCCATTACGGTGATCTCCCATCTGAAGGGTGGCAGCGTTGTGTCCATCAAGGATGGCAGATATCAGATCGATAAGCAGCTGGCAGAGGCCATTTTGATTTGATTCATAAGAAAAAGCCTTTTGAAACGGCTTTTTCTTTTTGAAGAGCAGTTAGCCGTGGCTAACCTGAAATTTTCTTAGTATCTTACAGCGATGCTGTTTGAATTGTTCGCAAAAGGAGGAGAAATTCATATGAGAATTGCTTTGACCGGCAATCCCAACAGCGGCAAGACCACCATGTACAATGCCCTCACCGGACGGAACGAGAAGGTAGGCAACTGGGCAGGCGTTACCGTTGAGAAGAAAGAGCACCCCATTAAGAAGAACTACTGCGGCGGCGCGGAAGATGTCATTGCCGTAGACCTTCCCGGTGCTTATTCCATGTCTCCCTTCACCTCGGAGGAGAGCATCACCAGCTCCTACGTGAAGAACGAGAACCCCGACGTGATCGTGAACATCGTAGACGCCACCAACCTGAGCCGCAGTCTGTTTTTCACCACTCAGCTGCTGGAGCTTGGTATTCCCGTGGTCGTTGCTCTGAATAAGGCGGACATCAATAAGAAAAAGGATACCAGGATCAACTCCAAGGTTCTGTCCGAGAAGCTGGGCTGCCCTGTAGTTGATACTGTCTCCACTTCTTCCGAGGGTCTGAGCGATGTGATCAAGGCCGCTATGGCGCAGGTAGGCAAGGCTCAGAAAGCGCCCTACAATCAGGGTGACGTGGATCTCACCGATAAGAAGGCAGTGGAAGCGGCAGACAGAAAGCGCTTTGCCTTTGTCAACGGGATCGTCTCCTCCGTGGAAAAGAGAAAGGTGCTTACCCGTGAGCGCAATTTCCAGGATAAGATCGATGCAATCCTCACCAATAAATGGGTGGGACTTCCCATTTTTGCTGTGGTGATGTTCCTGGTGTTCCAGATCTCCCAGGCATGGCTCGGACCCTGGATCGCTGAGGGCTATGAGTTCTCCAACGGCTTCACCGTTCCCGGCCTGGTCACGCTGATCGATATGTTCAAAGAGTGGATCGCCGGTCTGTTGGAGGGCGGCAACGCGTTTTTGGTGGCTCTGCTGACAGAGGGCATCATCGGCGGTGTTTCCGCAGTGGTAGGCTTCCTGCCTCTGGTCATGGTCA
>JAZNVK010000070.1:0-7756 GCA_045592805.1 Faecousia sp. | reverse complement strand
CGAGGTGACGCTTGAGCATCGCGTTGACCGCCACAGAGATGGTGCCGGTCTCTTCGGAGACCACCACAACCACAGCGTCAGCCACTTCGCTGATACCGATGGCGGCACGGTGTCTGGTACCCAGATCGCTGGAGATATTGCGGTTCTGGGTCAGCGGCAGAACGCAGCCTGCCGCCGCCAATCGATCCTTGCGCACCAGAACGGCACCATCGTGAAGGGCAGCTTTTGTGAAGAAAATATTCCGCAGCAACTCATGGGATACCTGGGCATCGATGACCGTGCCGGTTTTCTGATAGTCCACCAGGGATACATCCCGCTCAAAAACGATGAGCGCACCGGTGTGCTCCTTGGAGAGGATCTCGCAGGCAGCCACCGTCTGACCGATGACCTTCTCTATCTCCCGCTGCTCCGTCTTCATGTTCAGGATCTCACGGAAGCTCTTGCTGCCCATCTTCTCCAGCATACGCCGAAGCTCCGGCTGGAACATAATCACCAGTGCAATGAGACCGATTTCCAAAATTCCGTCCAGTATAAAATTGGTCAGATGCATACTCAAAAGCTCGGTAACACCGGTGAGCAGCAGGATGATGATCACGCTTTTGGCAATACGGGCAGAGCCGGTGGTGCGGATCATCATGAATACCGCGTAAATCACAACCGCCACCAGAAGAATATCCACCACGTCCATGATCTTCAGCGTGGGCAGCATAGAGAATACATCTTTAAAGAAACTAATTACCTTATCCATAAGCAAAACTCCGCTTATACATTTTTACTCATAGATTATAGCCGATTTTGCTGTCAATAGCAAGGGGTGTTTCGTGATTTTCCGTTTTTCTGAAAGATAATTTCACAAACCTTAACAAACGCCTCCGCATCACGGGCAGTATTCATGGCAGAAAAGCTCAGACGAAGGGTTCCGTTGGGGAGTGTACCGGCGCTTTCGTGGGCAAGCGGTGCGCAATGGAGCCCTGCCCGCAGGGCAATGCCGTGCCGTGCAAACTTTTCTGCCGCCTCTTCGCAGGAATCCTGTTTCGGCAGAAAGGAGAGGACACCGCTCTGCTGTTTTCCCGTAAAGCAGTGAAGTCCCAGCTTCTGCAGTTCGGGCAGCAGCATCCTGAGGAGTTTCTGTTCTCTTCTCAGGAGAGTCGTCTCTCCGTGGCTGCGAACAAAGCGCAGCCCTTCCCGCAGCCCCGCAATGCCGCAGACATTATGGGTACCTGCCTCCAGGCGATCCGGCAGAAATTCCGGCATCTCCTGCTGCAGAGAATTGCCGCCCGTACCGCCATAGAGCAGCGGTGATGCCCCCCTGCCGCACAGCAGCAGTCCCGTTCCCTGAGGGCCGTAGAGCCCCTTGTGACCGGGCATGGCAATGAAGTCAGCCCCGCTTTTTCTCAAAGAAAGGGGCAAAAGTCCCGCTCCCTGGGAGGCATCGATGATCAGAGGTACACCGTAGCGCCTGCAAAGGGCGGCGATCTCCTCCACAGGGAGAATATAGCCGAACACATTGGACACCTGGGTGCAGATTACCGCATGGAACGTACCATGGGAAAGTGCCTCTGAAAAGGCAGTGAGCGTATCTTCAGGCTCAAACAGCTTTCGCCCTGCCACGGTGATCCCGGCACCCAGGCGGTACAGCGGCCTTGTCACCGCATTATGCTCAAAGCCGGAGATCAAAACCGAGCCCTTCGGCGGCACCAGGGAGAAGATCGCCAGGTTCAGGCCATGGGTTGCATTGGCGGTAAAAACCACCTGCTCCGGTTCAGCATCAAAGAGCTCCGCCGCCAATTGCCTGCAGCTGTGGACGGTCTCCATGGCTGCCACGGCAGCAGCATGCCCTCCCCTGCCCACGCTGCCGCAGCGCTCCATGGCACGCAAAACCGCTTGTCGCACCCCGGGAGGCTTTTGCAGCGTAGTGGCGGCCGCATCCAGATAGATCACAGGATCACCTCCTGCCAGTTTCCCCCGCTCTGCTCCGTAAATATCCGCTGGTAGGGTATCTCATGGTGCTGCAGAAGATTTTTCGCCATCTGCACCCGTCCCTGCGCCACGCGCAGGCTGTAACCGCAGCCTCTCTGCCGCAGGGACTCCGGCGTTCTGCGAAGGGCTGAATGGATCCCCTCCCGTGCCAGAAGCCGCTTCCCCTCCATGGCTCTTGTCACCGAGGAAAAGGTTATTTCCGCATAACTCATACACACATCCCTCCCTGGCACATTGTATGCAGCTTGTCGAAATGTGTCACAGGGAGGGTTTTGCAGAATTTATTCACAACTTAATAAAATCTTAATTTCTTTTCGGTTATATTCTTAACAATTCTTGGGTATTATGTAAATACAAACATCAAGTTTCTTTTTCATTTTCTCCTCTTTTCTTTCTTATTGTTGCCGCAGACAGGTTTCGCCGCTTGTCTGCGGCCCTCCTTTTTGTAGCAAAAGAGCTGTTGCAAATCTCTGGTTTGCAACAGCTCTTATTTGAATTATGAATTAATATGCAACGCCCCAGTAGATCATCTTCTTGGCTTCCTTGCCGCAGATGGCGCACTTGTCGGACAGGGTCTCCTGCTCGAAGGGGATGCAGCGGCTGGTCATGCCGGCCTCTTCCTTCATCTTGATCTCGCAGGCCTGGTCGCCGCACCACATGGTGCGGATAAAGCCGCCGTGCTCCTGCTGCAGGCGCTTGGCCTCTTCCATGGTCTCGGCATCGTAGGTGTGCTCGGTCAGGTTCTTCTTGGCACGGTCATACATACCCTGATGCACCTGCTCCAGCAGCTCGGCAGCGCAGCTCTCCAGCGCATCCAGGCTGATGAAGCTCTTCTCGCCGTTGTCTCTGCGGGCCAGAACGCACTGGTTCTTCTCAATATCCTTGGGGCCGATCTCCAGACGGAGAGGTACACCCTTCATCTCGTACTCGGCAAACTTCCAGCCGGGGCTCTGCTCAGAGGCATCCACCTTCACACGGAGACCGGACTTCTTCAGACGTTCTGCCAGCTCATATGCCTTATCCAGAACGCCTTCCTTATGCTGGGCAATGGGGACAACCACGATCTGGATGGGGGCAACCTTGGGAGGCAGCACCAGACCGTTGTTATCGCCGTGGGTCATGATGATGCCGCCGATGAGACGGGTGGACACGCCCCAGGAGGTCTGGAAGGGATGCTCCCGCTTGTTATCCTTGCTGGCGAAGGTGATGTCGAATGCCTTGGCGAAGCCATCACCGAAGAAATGGGAGGTGCCTGCCTGCAGCGCCTTGCGGTCGTGCATCATGCACTCGATGGTGTAGGTGGCCTCAGCGCCGTTGAACTTCTCCTTCTCGGTCTTTCTGCCCTTGGTGACGGGCATGGCCAGGACGTTCTCACAGAAGTCGGCATAGACCTTCAGCATCTGCTCGGTCTCCTGCTCCGCCTCTTCCTTGGTGGCGTGCATGGTGTGGCCCTCCTGCCAGAGGAACTCTCTGTGGCGGAGGAAGGGACGGCTGGTCTTCTCCCACCGCAGAACGCTGCACCACTGGTTGTACATCTTGGGCAGGTCTCTGTGGGACTGGATCACATTGCGAAAATGCTCGCAGAAGAGGGTCTCAGAGGTGGGGCGGATACAGTAACGTTCCTCTAACTTCTCGCTGCCGCCGTAGGTGACCCAGGCGCATTCGGGGGCGAAGCCCTCCACATGATCCTTCTCCTTCTGCAGGAGAGACTCGGGGATCAGCATGGGCATATAGACGTTCTCAGCGCCGGTCTTTTTGAACTCGGCATCCAGCTGTGCCTGGATGTTCTCCCAGATGGCATAGCCATAGGGACGGTAAATAAACATACCCTTAATGGAGGAATAATCGATGAGCTCTGCCTTCTTGCAGACATCGGTATACCACTGAGTAAAGTCCACCTCCATATCGGTGATCTGTTCCACTTTCTTTTCTTTTGCCATTTTCCTGTCTCCTGTTCTTCAACGGGCGCACAGACGCCCGTAATTTTCCGTATATATTGTATCACGTCTGTCAAGAGGATGCATAGGATAAGATACAGAAAAATTGCCCAAGGGAGGCTCGAAAAAATGATTCTTGTTACCCTCGCCCTGGATCCGGGCGTTTACGCTTTCTATGCCGCCGTGGGAAAGCAGTCGGAGCATGCTGCAGAGCAGGTCATGGCCGATGCCCTGTATAAGCTGGCCGGTGAGCTTTCCATCCAGGCCCTGAAGAAAAAGCAAATAGAAGATTGCAAACCGTAAAGATAACTGATATAATGAGTCCCGAGAAACAAAGAGAGGTGAAACCGGATGAAATCGATCCGAGATGTCTACAAAATCGGCAAAGGGCCTTCCAGCTCCCATACCATCGGCCCGGAGCGTGCCGCCGGTGTATTCATTCAGCGCTATCCCCAGGCTGACCGCTACCGTGTCATGCTCTATGAGTCCCTTTGCAAAACCGGCATCGGTCACGGCACCGACCGTGTTCTTTATGAGGTTTTAGGCAAGGAGCGCACCCAGGTCATTTTCTACGATGAGCCCGGCCAGACCTATCCCCACCCCAACACCATGGATTTCATCGCCTTCAAGGAGGGCGAGGAGATCGGCAGAATGCGCGTCTTTTCTGTGGGCGGCGGCGATATCGTCATCGAGGGTGAGCCTGCCAGTGTTTCCGAGGAGGTCTACCCGGAAAATTCCTTTGCGGAGATCCAGCAGTTCTGTACCTGGCGCTATATCAGCCTCAGCGAATATGTAGAGCTGAACGAAGGCCCCGAGATCTGGGATTTCTTAGCACAGATCTGGAGAGCCATGAAGCGCTCTATCGGCGCCGGACTTCGTGCCAGCGGTGTTCTGCCCGGCGGCTTGAACGTGGAGCGCAAGGCAAAGCGCCTTTTTGAGCAGGAGACCCCCAACGAAAGACCCCAGGTCAGAGAGCTGCGCATCGTCGCCGCCTATGCCTTTGCAGTGGCGGAGGAAAACGCAGATAACGGCACGGTGGTCACTGCCCCCACCTGCGGCTCCTGCGGTGTGCTTCCTGCGGTACTGCTTTATATGCAGGAGCGGCACCATTTATCCGACGAAAAAATCCTGCAGGCTCTTGCCGTCGCCGGTCTGATCGGCAGTCTGGTCAAGCGCAACGCCTCTATCTCCGGCGCTGAATGTGGCTGCCAGGCTGAAATCGGCACTGCCTGCTCCATGGCAGCCGCTGCCCTTTGCACCTTAAAAGACATGACCATTGCCCAGACGGAGTATGCCGCTGAGGTGGCTATGGAACACCAGCTGGGTCTGACCTGCGACCCCATCTGCGGTCTGGTGCAAATCCCCTGCATTGAGCGTAACGCTGTCGCCGCCAAACGTGCCATGGATGCATTCAACCTCTCCTACTTCCTCTGCGGCACCAGAAATATCAGCTTCGATATGGTGGTGCGCACCATGAAGGAGACCGGCCAGCACATGGCAGAGAGCTACCGTGAGACCGCCGAGGGCGGTCTGGCTAAGCTCTACAGCCGCCGCCTGATCCGCTAAGCAAGTACATAACATAAGGAACAGCCGCCTCGGAGGCGGCTGTTTTGTCTTTGTAAAGCAAAAAAGGGGGGACGTTATCGGCGAGCTAATGGCTAATAGCTAAGAACGAATAGCTGAGATATCGGCTCCGCCGATGAGAAATGAAATAAAGTCAAATAGATGTTTATCGGTTTGGTTGCTTACGACCAAAACCTCGTTGCCGATAGAAGCAGAGGCTACCGAAGAGCCATGTCATTGCGAGGAGGGCGTAAGCCCGACGTGCCAATCCGTTCCCCTAAATGTTTCGATTATATGGGAATTTGATGTAAAACAGAGGTTTTTAGGGATACGGATTGCCACGCCCAGGCAGATCATCTGCAATGGCTCTTTACATTTCTGTCCGGTGCCATGGATGCCATGATCCGAAACTGGGTCAAAAACGGCATGAAGGAGTCACCGGAGGAGCTGTCACAGCTGGCAGGAAAAATGTGCAGCGCCAGCATGGAGCGCATTTTTAAGGGTTCAGATTAAAAAACAGCAGGCGTGGCCTGCTGTTTTTTATTGCACATACTCGACCTCATACTCCCGGATCAGCAATTTGCAGCTCCCCTGCGTATAATAGAGGCTCAGGAATCGGTAGCTGCCGCTTTCTGTGGGGAGGCTGTTGCACTCCCCTGTATCCAGATTATAGATCAGCGCATAATCGTAATGGGTGCTCATATCCAAAACAGAACTGATCCCTTTCAGCTCTGAAGGAAGCACCGTCAGCCAGCGGGGATCACCCTCGAGCTGCGTTTCAAATTCCTCCGTGTCATTGGTAAAGTATACATTGCTGGAATAGTACAAACCATCAGAGCGGCTGCTCTCATCTCCGCTTTCATACTTGATCGTCTGACTCCTTCTTACCTCCGGCAAATCCATCTCCAGCGTCTGCTCCACACGCAGCACAACCTCTTCTGCATCCGAATAGTAATTGCCAAAAATAAAGGTAAAGCAGCCAAAAAGACACAGAATCGTCAGCATAATGCCACCGACAATGAGATTCTTCAGCCAGGCATAGCCGTTCCGCCGTAGAATGAGGCTGTAAATGATGGAGCACAGAGGAATGGGCGTAACGAGGAAAAAACGCCACATTTCGCCAACGGTATTGAGGTTATCCTCCAATGTCTTTGCCACCAGGCTCATAGCCAGGAAAATGGACAAAATGGATGCGATCATAAGAATAATGGAAAAGGATTTCCAAAGGAAACCGAAATCATTCTTCGGCGGATCATAGCTCACGGGAGCACAGGACAGCAGCAGCGAATCTGCAGGCACAAGGAATTTGGGAAGATAATAGGGTTCCTTCTCCTCCTTCAGATAGACCAGATAATTTGCGCCTGATGCAATGATCTTCACCTGATCGTAGCGCACATGCACCAGCTGATGCAGGCTGTCAGAACGATAGTGCAGATCCTCCCGATCCAAACAGACACTCATCCGGTCAGTGTACAAGGCAAATTCGTACCTGGTGGCAAGAAGCTCCGCCTTTTTGACCTGCCAGGTTTTTCGCTCCATACTTCTCCGTCGAAGGAAAGAAACAAGCACAATAACAAAAGCTGGAGAAACAAAGAGTCCGGGAAGAACATCGCCGCTTAAAAACATACCAAAAGCCAGGAAGAACAGAATCAGCATACTGATCACAGGAAGAATGCTTCTGCGTCGCATACGAAGTAAATGGGTCTCCTCCAAATCCGCCTCGTTCAGCGAGGCGACATAGTGTTCCAGAGGCATTTGTTCTTGTGGGAATACAGTTTCCGCTTCCGCAGTGAGAGTCTCACCCGACGGAACAGCACCAAGAAGCTCGTCAACAGAAACCTGGAAAATTTCCCGGAGCAGCAGCAGATTATCTACTGTGGGAACCGTTTGATTCTTCTCCCACAGGCTGATTGTCTGTCGGCTTAAATGCATTTTCTGCCCAAGCTCCTCCTGAGACATGCCAAGGCGTTTGCGATGGTGCTGTATGTTTTCTCCAATAGTCATAGCGTCCCCTCCTCTCTTTGGCAAAAGTATATCATTTTTCAGTGTAAAAAGAAAGGATTTTCTCCTTGCATCTGTCAAGCACCACTTGACACACAAGGAATAGATCATATTACATTGAATTAATGCCTGGAGCGCAATCATCAACATCCGTGCAAAAGAAATGATCGACATATCGCAGCACTGTCAAACAGAAATTTGTCGAACAGTTGAGAAAACGGCTTGTATCATGTAACAGCTTCGCGCAGCGGGGGAGGGGGTCTTGGGGGAGGGCG
>JAZNVK010000069.1:0-2734 GCA_045592805.1 Faecousia sp. | reverse complement strand
ATGGCTACGATCCGACTTGTTCCACTGCTGGAAGCAGACGATCAGACGAATGACCAGATATAAGGTAGCGGCAATATGGAACAGCCCGGAAGGCTTCTTTCCGTAGAGCCCCACAATGGCAAAGGCTCCAAGGCAGAGCGCTGCCAGCAGACCCATAGGCGCCAGCATCTGCCCCAACACACGGGACACCGCAGGAGCGGTAACCGTCGCCAGCACCTCCTCCGGCTGTCCCACGATCCACAGGAGCAGATTGCCCACCAGCAGACCCACCGCCGCCGCCAGATGGATCAAATAAAAGACAGGCCGATAGGCAAAGACAGACTTCCAGCTCCTCTGACGGGTCAGGGGGAAGAGCAGCGTCGCCAGCGCCACCGCTGTCGCCACTGCCAAAATCAGCAGGTAGATATGGGCGCGGCTGCCATCGGCAGGAGAGCCGTCCGGCTGCATAGAGCCCAGCTGGGCTCTGCGCAGGAAAAATCCTGCCACACAGGCAAAAACTGTCAGTATAAAAATCGGCCAACGGAGCCGCGTCGTGGATTTCATGGTCATTCCTCCCAGAATGTCAGGGGATTTCCTGTATTATAGCACAGCGGCGGAAAAATTAACATAGGTAGAATGTAAAATTTCCAATAATTTTCCCCTCAGCGGAGGGAGTTCATAACCTTGGGCAGCACCTGCAGGAAGGTCTCAACCTCCTCCGGGGTGCTGTCGCCGCAGAGGGAGATGCGGATGGAGCCGTCAATGAGGACGGGGTCTACCCCCATGGCCTCCAAAACGTGGCTGCGGTGTCCCTTGCTGCAGGCCGAACCGGCGGATACGCAGATCCCCTGCTCCTGCAGGCCGTTGAGCAGACCCTGAGAGCGCAGGCCGGCCACCGCCATATTGACGATATGGGGCGCTTCCTGGGCGCCGATGAGGCTGACACCGGGAATCTCCGCCAGCCCTTGCTGCAGACGGCTTTTCAGGGCGTTCTGATGGGCAATGGAGGCTGTGCGCTCCCTGAGTCCCTTCTGGCAGGCAGCTGCGAAGCCCAGGATCATAGGGATGTTCTCCGTGCCGCTGCGAAGTCCGCCCTCCTGACCGCCACCCAGGAGCAGGCCGGGGAGGCTGCCCTTGCTGTAAAGAGCGCCGATGCCCTTGGTGGCATGGACCTTGTGGCCGGAGACGGAGATGAGATCTGCACCCAGGGTGGAGGCACGGAAGGGAACTTTCATAAAGCCCTGGACGGCATCGGTGTGGAACAGGGCATTGGGGCAGCGGGTATGGACCAATTTGGCCATTTTCTCAATGGGCATCACGGCGCCGGTCTCGTTGTTGACCATCATGATGCTGACGAAAATGGTGTCCTGCCGCAGCGCCTTGGACAGCGCCTCCAGGGTAATGCGACCCTGGGCATCGGGCTGCAGATAGGTCACCTCGAAGCCCTGGGCCTCCAGTTTGGCCAGGGGCTTACGGACGGCGGAGTGCTCGATGGCGCTGGTGATCATGTGCTTGCCCCGCTTGCCCAGGCGCTCGGCGGCGGCATAGATGGCCCAGTTGTCGGCCTCGGTGCCGCCGGAGGTGAAATAGACCTTGTCCGTGGGAGCGCCCAGAGCCTCGGCCACGCTCTGGCGAGCCTGCCGCAGCGCACGGGCGGTCTCCACGCCAAAATGATACTGAGCGCTGGGATTGCCCCAGAGCTCCGTCAAGCCATATTGGATCGCCTCCACAGCCTCAGGGCAAGGCTTGGTGGTGGCGGCATTGTCGAAATAGATCATGGTATTTTCCTTTCGAAAAAATGAATTGCCTGCGGCATGATTTGCCTTCGCCATGATTTTCCTTTTGGCAAGATTTGCGCCTTGCGGCGCATGATTCAGCAGCCACAGGCCGCCTCAAAAAAGAGGGAGATGCGGGGCATCTCCCTCTTCTTTACGCTTATTTTTTCTTCAGCGCCTCGCGGATCTTTTCGCAGAGGACTTCGGCGGTGAGGCCGTATGCCTCTAAGACGGCGGGGGCGGTGCCGCTGCGGCCGAATTCGTCGTTGACACCGTGGCGAACCAGGGGGGTGGGGCAGTTTTCGCTGAGGAACTCTGCCACTGCGCCGCCCAGACCGCCGATAACGGAATGCTCCTCGGTGGTGACAATGCAGCCGGTCTCCTTGGCTGCCTTCAGAACCAGCGCCTCATCCAGGGGCTTGATGGTGTGCATATCGATGACACGGACGGAAACGCCTTCCTCTGCCAGGACATTGGCGGCCTTCAGGGCCAGCTGCACCATCATACCGGTGGCAATGACGGTGACATCGGAGCCGTCTCTCAGGGTTGCGCCCTTGCCCAGCTCGAACTTGTAGCCCTCGATCTCGTCGGTGACGGTCTCCACGGCGGCTCTGCCCAGACGGAGGTAGGCGGGACCGTCGTAGTTCAAGAGAGCCTCAACGGCCTGCTTCATCTCGTTGCCGTCGCAGGGGTTGACCACGGTCATGCCGGGAATGGCACGCATCAGGGCCAGATCCTCCACGCTCTGGTGGGTTGCGCCGTCCTCGCCCACGGACAGACCGCCGTGAGAGCCCACGACCTTCACATTCAGGCCGGGATAGGCGATGGAGTTGCGCACCTGCTCCCAGGCTCTGCCGGAGGCGAAGATGGCGAAGGTATTGGTAAAGGGCTTGAAGCCGCAGGCAGCCATGCCGGCAGCCACGCCGGTCATATTGCACTCGGCGATGCCCATGTCGAAGAAACGCTCGGGGTACTTGGCG
>JAZNVK010000068.1:0-4446 GCA_045592805.1 Faecousia sp. | reverse complement strand
TTTGGCGGCATAGTTTTGCTTAGCATTAAATATACCGCACTGAGTTTAAACTCTTTAGTATACTTTTTTCGTTCGCCTTTGGGCATCTCTTTCTCTCCTTTTGTCACTTTTTAAGTTGTCCAAAAACATTATACCATATTCGGTGGCCTCGCAATGACATTGCGTATTTGATACTTGATTCATGTCCTGAAAATCCTCCCGATACGGGTGGCTTTGGCTGCGGCAAACAGTTCGGCAAATTTCTGTTTGACGGGCTAAATATTCAAAATCCGTGCCGCAGGCACATCTTAGTTTTTAGTCCTTAGCTCTTGGTTATTAGTTCCTAAACAGACCGGCAAATTCCTCTTTGTTACAGAGCTGCCGAAATCAGAAAGGGCTGCCTCCTTTTGGGAGACAGCCCTCTTGCTTATGCTTTTATTTAGTTCTGGCCGCCCAGCCAGCAGTATTCGCAGAAGTGATGCTCGCCGTCGGTGATGGCGTAGTACTTGACGCAGTAATAACCGCAGGCATCGCATTTGTAATAGTCATTGACCAGATCCACATGGCAGCTCTCGCAGAGGTATTCTGTGATCTGGGTGTAGTCGTAGGGATCACGGACATAGGAGAGGTAGAACACCTTATGGCTATTGCACCAGGTGCAGGCCTTCTCACTGTAGACCACGTTGCCGTTATCGCTGTGACCGGAGTAGATGTTGAAGAAGTTCTGGTTCCAGGGGTGAGTCCAGGTCAGGGGAGTGGAGGGGTTATATGCCTCCTCGGTGGTGGCGGTGCCGTCGTCCCAGCAATAATATGTAACCGCCATGGAGGGGTCAGTGACAATACCCTCTAAGCTGTGTCCCTGATAGGGATCCTCGGTGGGGGGAACGGTGCTTTCCTCTGTAGGCTGGGTGGGCTGAACGTAATAGCTGATGAACACAGTACCCATGCTGTTCATGACCCGATAAGCACCCTCGTTTGTGTCGTTCTCCCAGTAGAGAACGCTGTCTGCCTTGTAGGTGGGCTTGGTGGTTACGATGCCGTCCTCCCAGCAGTAGTAGGTGGTGTCGCCGTCCTGCAGCTCACGGATTACGGTGTGGTCGTCGTCTTCCTCCCGAAGGTCGGGCAACTCCGCGGAATTACCACCGCTCAGGAAGCTCAGATTGGCGCAGCCTGCCAGGGAAAGCAGCAGTGCCAGGAGCAGACAAAGGGACAAAATCTGCTTTTTCATTGTTTATTCTCCTCTCTTTTTCAGCACGTCCCACGGGAAGAGCAGAAAAATCGGGAAACTGAGTGTTTTTTACCAAATATTTCTGAAAAACCCATTGACGAAATAAAAAAAGTGTGGTAGAATGTTACCCTATACTGCGAAAGTATCGCTTGATATCATTCTCCACCTATTAATGCTATTTTACCACAGAGTGGTGAAATATGCAAGAGGGAAATGCAACAAAGTGACAACTCGCCCTGGCGTATCATTTTTAGCGTTAACAACACACCAAGAAGAAAGGCTGTGAACTCATATGCAAATTAAGGACGTGAAGTTCGGCAAGACAGAGCGTAAGAGCTATGCCAAGTATCAGGAGATCCTCTCCATGCCCAACCTTCTGAAGATCCAGAAGGACTCCTACGAGTGGTTCCTGAACGAGGGTCTGCGTGAAGTTTTCCGTGACGTAGCGGCGATCAGCGACTACACCGGCAATCTGGAGCTGAGCTTCCTGGACTACTCTCTGGACGAGAAGCCCAAGTACACCGTGGAGGAGTGCAAGGAGCGTGACGCTACCTATGCCAAGCCCATCAAGGTTCGTGTCCGTCTGCTCAACAAGCTCTCCGGCGAGATCAAGGATCAGGAGATCTTCATGGGCGACTTCCCCCTGTTGACCAACGGCGGCACTTTCGTCATCAACGGCGCAGAGCGTGTCATCGTCTCCCAGATCGTCAGAAGCCCCGGCATGTACTACGGCGACACCGTGGACAAGGCCGACCAGCACACCTATACCGCTACGGTCATTCCTTACCGTGGCGCATGGCTGGAGTATGAGACCGACCTGCAGAACTGCTTCTATGTCCGTATCGACAAGAACCGCAAGCTGCCCATTACCTGCCTGATCCGTGCTCTGGGCGTGCAGACCGATGCCCAGATCATCGAGATGTTCGGTGAGGATGCCCGCATCAAGGCTACCCTGGAAAAGGACCCCTGCAAGAGCCGTGAAGACAGCCTTCTGGAGATATACCGTCGTCTCCGTCCCGGCGAGCCTCCCACAGTGGACAGTGCTGCCTCCTATCTGGATGCCCTCTTCTTTGACCCCCGCCGCTACGACGTCTCCAAGGTGGGTCGCTATAAGTTCAATAAGAAGATGGATATCTGGAGCCGCCTCAGCGGTCAGGAGCTGGCGGAACCCGTGGTGGATCCCCGTACCGGTGAGATCCTGGCCATGCCCGGCGAGGTGCTGAACCGTGCCAAGGCCAAGGAGCTGTCTGCCAAGGGTGTTTGTGATGCCGTCATCGTTGTCAACGGTGTCAATCACAAGGTTTTCTCCAACTACATGGTGGATATGAAGAACTTCGTGGACTTCGATCCTGCCCAGTACGGCATTAAGGAAAAGGTCTGCCGTGAAGTTCTCTTCGAGATGCTGGATACCGTTCCCGCCGACGGCTGGGAGGATGCCATCGAGGAACGTTGGGACGATCTGATGCCCAAGCATATCACCCGTGAGGACATTCTGGCCTCCATCAACTATCTCAACTGCGTGGTCTGCGGCGCCGGCACCACTGACGACATTGACCACCTGGGCAACCGCCGCCTGCGCTGCGTGGGCGAGCTGCTGCAGAACCAGTTCCGTGTGGGCTTCACCCGCCTGGAGCGTGTGATCCGTGAGCGTATGACCGTTCAGGATCTGGAGACCGTTACCCCCCAGAGCCTGATCAATATCCGCCCCGTTACCGCTGTTACCAAGGAATTCTTCGGTTCCTCCCCTCTGTCCCAGTTTATGGATCAGAACAACCCCCTGGCAGAGCTGACGCACAAGCGCCGTCTGTCCGCACTGGGTCCCGGCGGTCTGTCCAGAGAGCGTGCCTCCTTTGACGTCCGAGACGTTCACTACAGCCACTACGGCCGTATGTGTCCCATCGAGACCCCTGAAGGCCCCAACATCGGTCTGATCAACTACCTGTCCAGCTATGCAAAGATCAACGAATACGGCTTTGTGGAAGCGCCCTTCCGCAAGGTGGAGAAGGTCTACGACGAGAACGGCAAGTACGTGGGTTCCCGTGTCATCGATCAGATCGATTACATGGCCGCCGACGTAGAGGACGACTTCCATATCGCCCAGGCCAAGGAGCCTGTGGACGAGGAAGGCTGGCTGCTCAACTCCCGTATCACCTGCCGTCACAGAGACGAGATCCTGGCTGTGGATCGTGAAGTCATCGACTATGTGGACGTATCTCCCAAGATGATGACCTCCATCGCTACCGCTTTCATTCCCTTCCTGCAGAACGACGACGCTAACCGTGCGCTGATGGGCGCCAACATGCAGCGTCAGGCTGTGCCTCTCATGGTCACCGAGGCCCCCATCGTTGCCACCGGCATCGAGCAGAAGTGCGCCGTGGACTCCGAGGTCTGTCTGAAGGCCGAGGGCGAAGGCACCGTCACCCGTGTCAGCGCCAATTCCATCTCCATCCGCTATGACAATGGCGATATTAAGGATTACACCCTGACCAAGTTTGCCCGTTCCAACCAGGGTACCTGTGTCAACCAGCGCCCCATCGTAGAAGTTGGCGAGCGTGTGGTCAATGAGCAGATCATTGCCGACGGTCCCGCCTGCGCACAGGGCGAGATCGCACTGGGCAAGAACGTGCTCATCGGCTTCGTCACCTGGGAAGGTTACAACTACGAGGACGCCATCCTCCTCAAGGAGCGTCTGGTTCGTGAGGACGTCTTCACCTCCATCCACATCGAGGAGTACGAGACCGAGGCCCGTGACACCAAGCTGGGACCGGAAGAGATCACCCGTGATATCCCCAACGTGGGCGAGGATGCCCTGAAGGATCTGGACGAGGACGGCATCATCCGCATCGGTGCCGAGGTCAAGTCCGGTGACTATCTGGTGGGTAAGGTCACGCCCAAGGGCGAGACCGAGCTGACTGCTGAGGAGCGTCTGCTCCGCGCCATCTTCGGCGAAAAGGCAAGAGAAGTCCGCGACAGCTCTCTCAAGGTGCCCCACGGCGAGGGCGGCATCATCGTTGACGTCAAGATATTCACCCGCGAAAACCGCGACGAGCTCTCTCCCGGCGTCAACCAGATGGTGCGCGTGTACATCGCCCAGAAGCGCAAGATCCAGGTCGGCGACAAGATGGCCGGCCGCCACGGCAACAAGGGCGTCGTGTCCCGGGTGCTGCCCGAGGAGGACATGCCCTTCCTGGCCGACGGCACGCCGCTGGATATCTGCCTGAACCCCCTGGGCGTGCCCT
>JAZNVK010000067.1:0-6270 GCA_045592805.1 Faecousia sp. | reverse complement strand
GTCAGTGCCACCTCTCCGGCATGGCCGAAGGGGGTGTGCCCCAGGTCGTGACCCAGCGCCGTTGCCTCTGCCAGATCCTCGTTGAGCTTCAGAGCACGGCAGATGGTACGGGCGATCCGTGCCACCTCTAAGGTGTGGGTCATACGGGTGCGGTAGTGATCTCCCTCCGGCTGCAGGAAGACCTGGGTCTTGTGCATCAGGCGGCGGAAGGATTTACTATGTAAAATGCGGTCGCAATCCCTTTGGTAACAGGTGCGCACATCCCCCGGACGGATCTCTTCGGGGCAGGGTCTGCCTCTGCTCTCATCGGAAAACTGGGCTCGTTTGCTGAGGGTCTGATGCTCATTCTGTTCCAGAAGCTCCCGGATATCCATAGTATACCGCTCCTTCAGGGTTATTTTTGGGTCTCAACGGGGAATGCCCGATATTCTGAATCTCCCACAAGTCCCTCAATCGTACCTGCGGACTGGTCAAAGACCCGATCCAGGAAGGGCTGCACCTTCGCCTCGGGCAAAAGCAGATCAAAGCTCACGTCCGAACCGAAGTCTGTATTCTTAATAATGCCTTCAAAGGCAGAAATTTCCAGTTTCATGCGCTCGTACCAGCTGTAGGGACAGGGCAGGTACACATTGACCCAGACCCGTTTCATGGAGCGTCCTGCGGCATCCAGGCCGATCTTGGCACTGTGGGCATAGGCGCGCACCAGTCCACCGGCACCCAGCAGAATACCGCCGAAATAACGGGTCACCACGCAGCAGACATTGTAGATGCCCTCCCGCTGCAGCACCTGCAGCACGGGCATACCCGCCGTACCTCCCGGCTCACCGTCGTCGGAGAAACGGGTAGCGCCACCCTCGATGATATAGGCATAGACATTATGGGTGGCATCCCAGTGCTTCTCACGGATCTGCTTCAGCCGTGCCAGCGCCTCCTCCTCGGTCTCCGTGTGGAAAATATGGCCGATAAAACGGGAACGCCGCTCAATAAACTCCGCAGAGGCATCCTTTGTGGGGATCAGGTACTCCTTCATTGGCCGTCCTCCACGGCATAGCGGCCGTAACGGCCTGCCAGCTCCGTAGAGCAGAGGGTCTGAACCTGCACGCCCTCCGCAGTGTACTCCGTAGAGAGCACCTGTGCCTGTCTGTGCAGGATTTCCAGCACACCGGCCTCACTGTAGGGCAGCAGCAGCGTCAGCTTGTGGAGCTGACCTGTGAGGATCTCCTCAATACGGCGCAGCAGCGCCTCCATGCCCACGCCGTTTCTGGCGCAGATGGTCAGATCGTCCTTCCCCACGGGGAGGTCGGATTTATCCTCCAGCAGATCTGCCTTGTTATACAGCCGCAGCACCGGCACACCGGGCTTTGCCAGCTGGGCAATGAGCCGATCCACCACGGCAATGTGGTTCTCCCGTTCCGGATCGGAGGCATCGACCACATGGAGCAGCAGATCTGCATACTGCAGCTCCTCCAGCGTTGCCTGAAATGCCTTGATCAGGTGATGGGGCAGCTTGGCAATGAAGCCGACGGTGTCAGAAAGCAATATCTCCAGATGATCGGAGACCTTGCGGCGACGGGTGGTGGTGTCCAGAGTATCAAATAAGCGGTTATTGGCAGGAATGCCCGCATCGGTCAGTTGGTTTAAGAGGGTGGACTTGCCTGCATTGGTATAACCCACCAGAGCAACCACAGGGACGGAATTCTTCATTCTGCGCTCCCGCTGTACCCCTCTGACCTTGCGCACCTCCTCCAGCTCCTTACGGAGGCGGTCGATACGCTCACGGATATGACGGCGGTCAGTCTCCAGCTTGGTTTCGCCGGGGCCTCGGGTACCGATGCCACCGCCCAGACGGGACATAGAAGCACCCATGCCCGACAGCTTGGGCAGCAGGTACTGGTACTGCGCCAGTTCTACCTGCAAACGTCCCTCGGCGGTCTTGGCACGCTGGGCGAAGATATCCAGGATCAGGGCGCTGCGATCCAGCACCGTCACGCCGGTGATCTCCTCCAAAGCCCGGATCTGAGAGGGCGACAGGTCATTATCAAAAATCACCATATTGGCCTCGGTATGCTGCAGCAGCTCACACAGCTCCTGCGCCTTGCCTTCACCGATAAAGCTGTGGGGATCGGGAGTATGGCGGTTTTGCAGCAGCTTGGCAACGCAAAAACCGCCGGCGGTCTCCAACAGGGCCTCCAGCTCGTCTAAAGTCTCATATGTGGCAGTGTCCTCCGGCTTGAAGCAATCGGCATTCAGGCCCACCAACACTGCTTTTTCAATTACAGTATGCTCTAATTCCATAGGATTTCTCCCAAAATTCGTCAGAAAATATGAAAAAAGTCCGCACCGATAGCACGATGCAGACTTTAGTCATTTACTTCAGGCCGAACTTCTTATTGAAGCGGCCAACGCGTCCGCCGGTGTCAACCAGCTTCTGCTTGCCGGTATAGAAAGGGTGGCACTTGGAGCAAATTTCGACCTTGATGTCCTTCTTGGTGGAACCGGTCTCGATGATTTCACCACAAGCACAGCGGATCGTCGTCTGTTCGTACTTCGGATGGATACCTTCCTTCATGAGATTCACCTCTTTCTGCTTCATGTAAAAGGGCATTCTGCCCCTGTATTTTTTCAACGCCCAGATAATATACCACACTTCATTTCAGAATGCAAGTGTTTTTTTACAATTTTGCAAAAAAATGTGGTAAAATCGCCAAAAAGCTTAGTCGTTGGGCATTTCGTCCGGAGTGGCCACTTCGATGCCGAAGGAATTGGTCCAGAAACCGGGCTTGATATAGGTCTTGGCATACATACGGGGGGTCTGGGGGGTCAGGGTAAAGAGCAGGTCGTTGCACTTACGGGACATACCCACAGCAATGTGCAGATTGTAGGTGCCGTAAGGCAGGGGGAAGATCAGGCTCTCCTTGTTGCCGATGTGGCCGTAGGGCTGACCGTTAATATAAATGCCGAAGGAACCGGCAAAGCCATAGAAATTGCCCTTGCGGTATAGCTGCAGCATAGCAGGCTGATTCACATAAAGAGGGTTACGGCACTTGGGGCACTGGGTGTCGTGGTAGGTATTGAGAACCTCACCGCACTGGGGGCACTTCAGACGATATTTAATAGCCATAGGATTTCTCTCCTTTTTTCAAAATACGGCTATATTTTACAGCAAGTCCGGGCTTTTGTCAATGAAAATCCGACACATATCGAAGTCTTTCTTCCCAAAGGGGGGATTCCGTTTCGCCGGTGGAAAAAAGACCGTAGAGCGCCTCGCAGCGCTGCTCCAGACGGGCATATGGGCAATGTGGGGCGGTTTCGTTGCCGTTGAGCAGCTGTAGATTGCTGTGCTCACGAAGCTGCCGCAGGAGCTTGCCGCCCTGCTCATTCATGGCAAGGACACGGACATAGGGTGTCTGCTGCCGCATTTCCTCTTCGGAGATCCCCAGGAAGGCGCACAGGAGCATTCTCATGATACGGGTATGGGTATATCGCTTGGATTTCACCGCAGCGAGAATCTCCGCTGTGGAATTTTCCTTGCGGCAGGCGTGCATCAGCTTGCGCCAAAGTCCCTCAGAGCCAAAAGGAAGTCTCTCAAATTCCTCCTCGTCCATGGCACGAAGCCGTGCCAAAACCGCCCGTTCCCCTGCCTGCAGGCTGTGTCGGATCGCAGCCCCTTGCAATTCGCAGCAGTTCTTCGGCATATAGCCGCTCCAATTCTCCATTCCGCGAAGCATGGAAGCAGAAGGCGCTTCCGGCGCTGTCCCCTGATGATAGCTGCCATTGCGCTGCAGAGGCATCGCTTCCATGCTGATACCTCTGCGAAGGATGGCTTTGCAGTATTCCACAGCTAAAATATCATTGGGATTGGCAAGAATCTCTGCCTCAAATCCCAGCGCCTCAACTGCCTGCTGCCGTGCCGCAGGGAAGGACAGACCCTGTGCCAGCTTCTCACGGAGCATATGGGAGAATTCCTCCCGATCCAAAAGCGCTGCCAGCGCCATAAGCCGTTCCCCATCGCCACATTCGCTGCCAAAGCAGAGGCTGTCTATGAGCCCCAGACGCTGAAAGATCTCCACACCGCCGTCTGCAAAGCCCTCCGCTGAACGCAGCGCATAGGTCACAGGCAGCTCCAGCACCAGATCTGCACCTCCCAGCACCGCAGTCTCTGCTCGGATCCCCTTGGAAATCACTGCCGGTTCCCCACGCTGGACATAGTTACCGCTCATAAGGCAGACAGCTGTCCCCTGCTCCTTTACAAAGCGCAGCTGTCGGGCATGACCGTTGTGAAAGGGATTGTATTCACAGATGATGCCGATGTTTTTCACAAAAAATCCCTCTTTTCCAAAAATAGCACTTGCCACAAACGATTTTATATTATAGAATGAGAGTGTATGTGTAAATACTACCACAAAGAAGAAAAAAAGCAAATAAGAAAATTTACAGGAGTGATGCAATTATGAAAATTCTCGTGATCAACGCAGGCAGTTCCTCTCTGAAGTACCAGCTCATGAATCCCGATACCGGTGATGTGTTTGCAAAGGGTATTTGCGAGCGTATCTCCATTGACGGCAGACTGACCCACAAGGTGCCCGATAAGGACATCAAGGTTGTCCGTGAGATCCCCATGCCCACCCATTCCGAGGCCATTCAGGCTGTTCTGGAGATCCTGCTGGATCCCGTCAACGGTGTTCTGAGCTCCATCGACGAGATCGACGCTGTGGGTCACCGCGTGCTGCACGGCGGCATGGAATTCGTAGATTCCTGCATCATTGACGAGGACTGCAAGGCCGCGATCCGCCGCTGCATCCCCCTGGGCCCCCTCCACAACCCCGCCAACCTCATGGGCATCGAAGCCTGCGAGGCTGTTATGCCCGGCAAGCCCCAGGTCGCTGTGTTTGACACCGCTTTCCACATGACCATGCCTCCCAAGGCTTACCGCTATGCCATCCCCACCAAGTACTATGAAGAGGACAGCCTCCGCCGCTACGGCTTCCACGGCACCAGCCACAAGTTCGTCGCCCGCCGTGCTGCCGAGCTCATGGGCAAGAAGGAATTCAAGATGATCAACTGCCACCTGGGCAACGGCTCCTCCATGGCCGCCATCCTGGACGGCAAGTGCCAGGATACCACCATGGGTCTGTCCCCCCTGGCAGGCGTGCCTATGGGTACCCGTTCCGGCGATATCGATCCCTGTGTCGTACAGTTTGTCTGCAACAAGTACGGCATGAGTGTTGACGAAGCCCTGAACATGCTCAACAAGGAGTCCGGCGTGAAGGCCATCTCCGGCGTTTCCTCCGACTTCCGTGATCTGGAAGACGGCGCTGCCCAGGGCAACGAGAACTGCAAGCTGGCTCTGGAGAAGTTCGCTTACGAGTGCGCCAAGTACGTAGGCGCTTACACCGCCGCCCTCAACGGTCTGGATATGCTGACCTTCACCGCCGGTGTCGGTGAGAACGGCCCCGCCACCCGTGCCGCTATCTGCAACTACCTGAGCTTCATGGGCGTGAAGCTGGATCCCGAGGCCAACAAGGTCCGTGGCAAGGAGTGCCTGATCTCCACCCCCGACTCCTCCGTACAGGTCTGGGTCATCCCCACCAACGAAGAGCTGATGATCGCTCAGGACACCGCCGCCCTCTGCGAAAAGTAAGATAATTTGTCAGGATCGGAGGCAAGTGCTGCCTCCGATCCCTCCATAATGAGAAAGGGTTCATATAATATGGCAAAATTCAAGAGATATGAGGGCTATGCCAACTCCATCCCTCAGACCATGATCGATGAGAACTTCCCCGTCTGTCCCTTCTGCCACAGCAATCAGCCCCACTGGCTCCTGGCCAACAAGATGACCATGACCGACACCCGTACCCTGTACCGCTGCGAACGCTGCGAGGCCACCATGTCCTCCTCCGCCATTGACGCAGCTGCCGCAAACGGCAAGCAGTTTGCCTTTAACCCCGGCGCTGCCGCCATCAATGCCGCCCGTAAAGGGAAAAAGGGTCAGAATGTCAACGAGACCTACTTCAAGATCGAAGAGCTGGGTCACGTCTGCACCAATGCCGCTCTCCTGGGTCAGGAGATCTCCATGCATGAGCTGCAGGCCATGGCAGGCACCGCCGCCCCTGCGGCACAGCCCGTTCAGCAGCCCGTACAGCAGCCGGTTTACCAGCAACCGGTGCAGCAACCTGTCTATCAGCAACCTGTGCAGCAGCCGGTTTACCAGCAGCCCGTGCAGCAACCTGTCTATCAGCAACCTGTGCAGCAGCCGGTTTACCAGCAGCC
>JAZNVK010000066.1:0-2362 GCA_045592805.1 Faecousia sp. | reverse complement strand
GCAGCCACGGGGCAGCTCCTTCAGAGCGGAGAGCACGGTCTGGGGATTTTTGAGCATGGAGGTGGTAATGTAGTAGCCGCCCATTTCCAGAATGGTTCGCTCCTCCACGGGATCCTCGGAGTAGACGATCTGGGGATCGGTGATCACGGGACGGGGGGCGGCGGTTTCGGTGGGGGCAGTGCTTTCCACGGGACGGGAGAGCACCAGATGGGCGCCGTCCCGGTCGTAGACCATGTAGGGTTCCAGATAGATCAGCGCCACCACTGCCAGTACCACCGTCAGCGCCAGCAGCACGCCCAGAAATTTGAAGAATTTCTTCAGGCGCACCTTATTTCGGTATGAGATCCGCATAACACGGGACTCCTTTCCTGGGGATTACTTCCTGCCTACCAGGCAGCACCAGCCCTCCTCGTGGAAGGTCTGGGTGATGGTCAGACCGGCCTGCAGCGCCGCCTGACGTACCTCCTCCTCCCGTTCGGCCAGGATGCCGGAGCAGAGGAAGTGGGCATTTTCTCTTAAGAAACAGGGGATCACGGGCATGAGCTGCACCAGGACGCCGGCCACAATATTGGCACATACGATGTCATAGCCGCCCTCGGCCAGCTCCTCCATGCGGCGGCGATCGGTGATCACGTTGCCGGTGCAGGCGCTGAACTGTTCTGCGCCAAAGCCGTTGGACAGGGCATTTTCCGTGGCGATATGCTCGGCGGCGGGGTCAACGTCGATGCCTACGGCACTTTGCGCCCCCAACCGTAAGGCGCAGATGGAGAGAATTCCGCTGCCGCTGCCCAGATCTGCCACACGCTCGCCGCCCTTGACCAGCTGCTCCAGAGCGCCCATGCACATTCTGGTGGAGGCGTGCTCGCCCGTGCCGAAGGTGAGACCCAGATCCAGATAGATGGGCAGCCGACCCTGAGTGTCGTCCACGGTCATCCACTTGGGAACCACCAGCAGCTTCTCACCGATGGGCAGGGGGCGGTAGCTCTGCTTCCAGGAATTCTCCCAGTCCTCCTCAGGCACATTGTCCAGGGCGATGGTCAGCGCGCCGAAGTCCGCCCCGGGATAACGGCCGGGCAGCTCCTTTAACAGGGCCTGCAGACGGAGAATTTCCCCCTGCGCCGCATCCTCCTCCAGATAGAGGCGCACCTGAGAGATGTCGCTCATTTTTTCACTGAGGGACTCGTCTACGTAGTCCCAATAATCCTGCGCCTCTTCCAAAAAGCTCTGAAATTCGCTTGTATCATCGATCATAAAGCTGTCAAAGCCAGCTTCCGTCAGCTCTGCGCACAGGAGCTCAATGCCCCCGGAGGCGCTGCGGATGGTCAGCTCTGTCCACTGCATGCAAAGTTCCTCCTTGGTGTTCTTCCTCTTATTGTACTAAATTACGGGGAGAATAACAAGTATAATCTGAAGCCTCGGCAAATTATTTCCCCATTTTGCGGGGCGGAGGGACGGGAGAACGGGACAAATCCAAGGACTTTGGTATTAGACTTGAGATTTGGAACATGCTAAGATTGTCAGCAGAGGTGATACGGATGACCGAAGCAGATGCTGAATTGCTGAATAACATCTACCGGGAAATCAGCGAAAAGCTGGGGATGGATACCGCCATGGAGCTATACCGGATGTTTAAGGGGCAGCAGATCAGTTTCCCCGTCCGTTTTTTCAACCCCGTACGCATCCAGCAGCTGATCGTTCAGGAGTATGACGGCAGTAACATCCGTACCCTGGCGATCAAGTACAACTATTCGGAAAAGACGGTCCGAAGAATTTTGAAAGAAAATTGGATCATTGATACCAAAAAGGAGGAGACACCATGAAGACCATCGTTCAAAAGCATCTGTTGTCCATTGTCTGCGCCCTTTCCCTGTTACTGCTGTTGCTGCCCCTTGCCAAGATCTCTGCCAGCGTGGATACCGGCTACGGAGATTACAGCCAGCAGGTCAGCGTCAGCGGAATCAAGGCGCTGGAAGGCATAGTTTTTGCCTATTTTCTGGTTTTAGGGCCGGCCTTCCTGGTGGCCATGAACTACATCAAGCCGGTGGAGAAGTACAAGGGCATCATCGCCCTGGTGGTTCCCGTGGTTTGCCTGATCTGCCTGATTCTCACCATTATCCAGTCCAAGAAGTTCGCCAACGCCGCCTCTTACGGTGCGGATAACCTGGATCTCAGCATAAAAATCGGCATTGGTGCCATTTTGGAGATCCTTACATATATCGGCATGGCGGTGGCCGGCCTGATCACCTATCATAATTTCAGCCTGGACAAGGCCGGCCTGGAGAAGCTGAAGGCGCAGGGCGGTAATCTGGTGGACGCTGCCAAGAGCAAGCTCGACGAAAAAAAGGAAGTCGGAGGCCAAGCG
>JAZNVK010000065.1:0-3871 GCA_045592805.1 Faecousia sp. | reverse complement strand
AACGCTGATATATCAAGGGTTGCGGCGAATCCGTGCTATCGCACACCACCTCATCCGTCAGCCCTTCGGGCTGCCACCTTCTCCTCAAGGAGAAGGCTTGGGGTGCATCCAACTGTTCGACAAATTGATGTTTATCGGTCTGTTTCCTTTTGCCCAAATCCATCTTTTCAATAGAAGTACAGGCTACCGAAAAGCCACGACATTGCGAGGAGGGCGTAAGCCCGACGTGGCAATCCGTCCCCCCTAAATGTTTCGATTATATGGGAATTTGGCATAAAACAGAGGGTTTTAAGGATACGGATTGCCACGGCCACAGGTGGCCTCGCAATGACATTGCGTATTTGATACCTGATTCATGGCCTGAAAATCCTCCTAATACGGAAGGCTTTGGCTACGACAAACTGTTCGACAAATTTCTGTTTATCGAACTGTTTGCACTCCTGAAAAACTGCGTTGCACCAAAGGCTTCTCCTTGAGGAGAAGCTGTCAGCGTAGCTGACTGATGAGGTGTGCAGTAGGCAAAAACACTGATATATCAAGGGTTTCGGCGAATACGTGCTATCGCACACCACCTCATCCGTCAGCCCTTCGGGCTGCCACCTTCTCCTCAAGGAGAAGGCTTTGGGTGCATCCAACAGACCGGCAAATTTCTGTTTGACTTGCTGCGGACAGGATGTATTTTGCCTTAATGGACATTTTTATGCTCCTTTGCGCTAAATATGTAATTGTATTATGGTAAATTTACAGAACAGCTGTAGTTGCTTGATCTGTTCACTGAAAATCCAAGGAAGCTCTGATGTTTATGAGCATTCCTGAAAAAGATTTTCTTACAATTTGTGCAAACTAAGCTGTTTCCGTACTATTGACATTTTTGCTTTACCGTGGTAAACTGAAGTTACAAAATGCGCTGTCCCCTGTCCACATTATTTCGGTGATGATTTTCCATTTATGGAGAGCGGCATTGGATACTTCAAATGAAAGGAAAAGTGAAATGGAAGATTGCATCTGCATGAACAAAACACTTCTTACCAAACAGCAGGATCGAGAGATCTACTGGGGCTTCTTACGCTGGCATGGGCGGGCAAAAACGGCCTTTGTGATTGGGCTGTGCTTTGACGTTATAAGTTTCCTCCTTTTGTGCGTATTTACCGGCTTGCTTCTGTTTGACCCTTATGCCGGGAGTGAGCTTGGGTATATGATTCTGTGCATCGTCTGTTGGATCCTTGCTGTCATTTTTATCCTGCTCACGGTGTTTCAAGGCCATTTCTATGCCAACAAGTGTGATAAACCCAGGAGATTAATGAACGGGAGAAAGCCGGTCTATGCAGAAATTGAGTTTTACAGTGATCACTTCGTAGTGAAGTCCGGCGTCTTTGATGATGTCAAATCGGTTCCGTATTCCATTATTTCCGGCTACACAGAGACGAAGCACTATTGCGTGCTGTATACAGCGGCCGACACGTTCTATACATACGGAACAGAGGAGTTTGTACAAGGCTCTGCCGACGAGGTATATGCTCTGGTTACCCAATACTTGCATCAGGAATTTGGCATAGGGTGAATCCCGTATTCCCTTTGCCGCCTGTTGAAAATCCACAACCATTGGAGGAAATGCTATGAAAAAATGGCGTTGGCATTATCTTATCAGCATACTGATGATTCCCGTTCTTCTGCTGGTTTGCGTGAGAATCTATAAAACGCCCCATGCAGAAGATATCGAGCAGCTCTTTTTGGAGCATCGGGAAGAATTCGAACAGTTAGCAGACGACTTGATGAAAATCGCTGATAGAAATGATCCTGAAAGTTTGACGGGAATTATTCCTAAAGGCTATGAAAAAACGACGAGAATTATTTCTTACAGGGGCACTTTATCAGGAAGTTTTGTAGATCAGATAGGCTCCTTGAATTATCATGGTTATGGCCCTCTTTACTCTCGAGAGGAATATGAAAATATACATAGTGCTGTAGCGGAACTCTGCTCTTCATTGGATCTGCGCGGTATTATATTTGATCAGTGGAGCATTGATATTGCCATTTCATTCTCTTATTACGGAGATTGCCATCTCATTCATCTTCCTTATGAATCTTCTGATGCAATACAATACCAGATAAAAGAAAAAATTGTTCTCCCCGGCTGCTGGTATGCGATTGTCACTAATAACTGATCGATCATAGTGGGCTGCTCTGCGCTTTTACTCCCATACATCCGTAAATAACAATCCCCATTCGTTTACACGATCATCGTAAACGAATGGGGATCTTTGTTGTGCAATTCAAAATGATGATTATTTCCTTCGGTAGGGGAGCCGGTTGGCCTTGCACCAGGCGACGGCATCCTGCAGCAGATGTTCCCGCTCAAAGTCTTTCCAGCGGCGGAAAATCTCCGGCGGTGTCTCAACAAAAATGTTAAAAGCCACAGCATAAGAGACCTTTCTCGCTGCCATGATCGCCTCGACAGTTCTGGCATTGTAATCCTTCATAAATTCCCTTTGCAGCTGCAGCATATCCGTCTGAAACAGCGGGAGAAAAGAGAAAGAATCGGGAAGTTGATCTTCTGCATTCCAGCCGTAGCAAGTTTGTAGTTCTTCTGCGGAGAGCACGCTATGCTTCCGCAGGTCGTACCACCAACGCTGCTTGCCGTCATAGCAGCGGCCGTAATACATAATATCCTCCAGCAGGATCAAATCTTGCTTTGCCATAACGAACTCCTATTTAATAATACAGCTCTCGGATGACCGCTTCGCATTCTTCGGCGTTCATGCCGCATTGGATCTCGGGGGAGTAGAGCAGCTTCAGGATCAGCCAGTCCATATCGCTGAGTGTGAAATTTTCATCGGAATACTGGTAGACGATGCTGTCCTCCCGCAGGACGGTATCGGTGATGCCCAGCATGTTGACGATCTCCTCCGGCAGGATGCTGTTGCGGCGTTCCTGACCCACATCCAGGCAGATGCCCACACTGGCAGAGTAGATCTCGTTGGTATCGGTGTAGTACCAGAATTCTACGGCACCGTTGGCAAAGTCCCCGTGTACCACATCGGAGAAGATCTCTTCAAAGGGTTCCCGATCCAGAAAATAAATGGTGATATTACTGAGAGATTCCCAATCGGTTACTTCCTCCATTCCCGGGAAGCCGGGAACCTCGTTCAGCTGTGCCACAAAATCCTCCAGTACAGCCAGATCCTGCTCGGAGGGGCTGCCCTCGATGCGGTAGTACATGGGCGAGAGCCATTTCTGCACCAGAGAGGGGTCACCGTCACCGTTGTTGTATTCAATTGTCAGCACGACTTCATTAAAATAGGTGATCACGTCCTCCACAGAGTACTCCGGCAGGTAGAGAGGGGAATGGGGAGGTTCTGTTTCGGGAGGTTCCGTTTCCGTGGGCGCTTCGGTGGTGGGCGCTTCGGTGGTGGGTGCCTCGGTGGTCGGCGCTTCGGTCGTAGCTTCTGTTGTGGGCTCTGTGGCAGGGATCGCAGCCTCCCAGGGATTGCAAGCAGTGCAGGCCAAAAGCCCAAAAAGAAGCAGGTGCGATATAAGGATACGAAGTGTCTTTTCCATCGTAAGTTCCTCCTTAAAATAGCGGTCGTACATCTCCATTAAATCACAGAGCGACAGTCCTGTCAATATTCCAAAGCGGCAGGAAGATAAAGTAAGAGCCTGTAAACGGGAATTTTTCTTAGGTGAATAACGAATGGTGAATGGTGATGGTATCGGCTCCGCCGATGTGTATTCAAATAGATGGGCACCTCTAAAAACTCGCACAAAAGATGGAAATATGATATAATTAGAACACAGGGAGGCGAGCGAGATGCAGATTGGATTTTGGGATGAAAGTTTGCGGTTAGAAAAGCTGAGCAAGTTAGGGGATTCC
>JAZNVK010000064.1:0-2665 GCA_045592805.1 Faecousia sp. | reverse complement strand
ATTGCGAGGCCACCTGTGGCCGTGGCAATCCGTATCCTTAAAACCCTCCGTTTTATACCAAATTCCCATATAATCGAAACATTTAGGGGAACGGATTCCCACGTCGGGCTTACGCCCTCCTCGGAATGACATGGCTTTTCGATAGCCTCTGCGTCTATCGGCAATGCGGTTCTTGGTGGTACATCTAACTGTTTGATAAACATCTTTTTGACTCAATTTCAAATTCCATCGGCGGAGCCGATACCTTCATCATTCACCATTCACCATTCACTATTCTCTACCCAAGGAGTCTCCCATGCTGAAAGTTTTGAAATTCGGCGGCACTTCCATGGCGGATGCCGCACAGTACCGCAAAATCCGTGATATCGTCCGTTCCGATCCCACCCGACGGGTGGTGGTGGTCTCCGCCGCAGGCAAGCGCACCGGCGAGGACAACAAGATCACCGACCTGCTCTACCTCTGCCATGCCCATTTGCAGTACGGCGTGGCCGTGGACAGCATCTTTGAGATGGTCAAGGAGCGCTACTTCGCCATCCGTGCGGAGCTGGGTCTGAAGACCGACCTGGAGAGCGAATTTGCCGCCCTCCGCAAGAAGATGGACAAAGGCATCTCCCGTGAGGAGCTGGTGTCCCGCGGCGAATACTTCTCCGCCCTGCTGATGGCGGATTATCTGGGCTTCGAATTCATCGATGCCAGCCGCTGGCTCTTCTTCCACTACGACGGCACCATCGACCAGGATCGCTCCTACGCCGCCCTGCGTCAGCAGCTGGGGCAGAAGTGCGCCGTCATCCCCGGCTTCTATGGCCTGATGCCCGACGGCAAGATCCGCACCCTGACCCGTGGCGGCTCCGCCACCACCGGCGCGCTGGCCGCCGCCGCTCTGGATGCCGATGTCTATGAAAACTGGACGGATGTGTCCGGCATTCTCATGGCAGACCCCCGGATCGTGGAGAATCCCAGAGCCATCGAGCGTGCCACCTACTCCGAGCTGCGCCAGCTGAGCTACTCCGGCGCCCAGGTGCTCCACGAGATGACCGTCTTCCCCGTCCGTGAGAAGAACATCCCCCTGAACATCCGCAACACCAACGAGCCCGACCACCCCGGCACCATGGTCTGCGAGGAGTTCCGGGAGAGCCGTGAGCCCCACCGCTTCGTCACCGGCATCGCCGGCAAGAAGGATTACTCCATCGTCACCATCTCCAAGAAGGGCATGGCAGGTGCTGTAGGCACGCTGCGTGCCATGGTGGAGGTTTTCGAGAAGAATACCGTTCCCATCTGCTACACCCCTACGGGCATCGACGTGATCTCCATGGTGGTGCCCTCGGAGAAGCTGGCGCCCCACCAGTACTCCGTCACCGAGGATCTGCGCAAGGCCATCCACCCCGACAGCATTAAGATCGTGGAGGGCATCTCCATCATCGCCGTGGTGGGCAGAAAAATGGCCTACCGTGCCGGTACCTCCGGCAAGATCTTCGCCGCTCTGGGCGAAAAGGGCATCAACATCCGCATGATCTCCCAGGGCCCCGACGAGCTGAACATTCTGGTAGGCGTGGACAACAAGGACTACGCCGACACCGTAAGAGTGCTGTATAACGCCTTTGTAAAGTGAGGTTATGATTATGAAACTCTACAACGTTGCCATTTTGGGCGCTACGGGCGCCGTGGGTCAGGAGATGATGAAGATCCTGGCCGAGCGTGATTTCCCTGTGGGCGAGCTGCGCCTGCTGGCCAGCAAGCGCTCCGCAGGTAAGCTGCGTGTCTGGAAGGATCGCACCATCGAGATCCGGGAGGCCTGCGAGACCGCCTTTGAGGGCATTGACATTGTCCTGGGCGCCGCCGAGAACGACATCGCCAAGGCCATGGCTCCTGCCATCAAGGCCGCCGGTGCCGTGTTTGTGGATAACTCCTCTGCCTTCCGCATGGATGAGAATGTCCCCCTGATCGTCCCCGAGATCAACGGCGAGGATGCCAAGAAGCATCAGGGCATCATCTCCAACCCCAACTGCTCCACCATCATCACCCTCACCGCCATCAACGCTCTGGCACGTATCGCCAAGATCGAGACCATGGTGGCCTCCACCTATCAGGCGGTCTCCGGCGCAGGTGCCGAGGGCCCCAGGGAGCTGGCGGAGCAGATCGAAGCCCTGCGGGTGGGCGAGGCCGTGGAGCCCAAGGTCTTCTCCCATCAGATCGCCTACAACCTGATCCCCCAGATCGGCGGTGAGCAGTACGAGGGCTATACCTCCGAGGAGATGAAAATGCAGAACGAAGGCCGCAAGATCCTGCACCTGCCGGAGCTGAAGGTCTCCTGCACCTGCGTCCGTGTGCCTGTGGTACGCAGCCACTCCATTTCCGTGACCTGCCGCTTCGACAAGCACATCTCCGTGGCTGAAGCACGGGAAGCTATCGCCAATGCCCCCGGCTGTAAGCTGGTGGACGATCTTGGCGCCAAGCAGTACCCCATGCCTCTGGACACCACCGATCAGGATATCGTATTTGTAGGGCGACTCCGTCCTGACCTGACTGACGACTGCGGCATCAGCCTGTGGTGCTGCGGCGACCAGGTTCGCAAGGGTGCTGCCACCAATGCCGTCCAGATCGCGGAGCTTTTGATCGCTGAATAATATAGTTGCTGCGGTGCAGATTTGCACCGGGCAACTTTCAT
>JAZNVK010000063.1:0-5263 GCA_045592805.1 Faecousia sp. | reverse complement strand
CGTCATCATGGCCGATGCCGACGTGGACGGCAGCCACATCCGCACCCTGCTTCTGACCTTCTTCTTCCGCTATATGCGCCCCCTCATCGAGCAGGGCTATGTGTACTCCGCCATTCCGCCCCTTTACAAGCTGACCCGTGGCAAGACCACCCGTGTGGCCTTCTCCGATGAGGAACGGGATCAGGTCTCTCTGGAGATGCGTGCGGATAACCCCAACGCCAAGGTGGAGATCAACCGCTTCAAGGGTCTGGGCGAGATGAACCCCACAGAGCTGTGGGAGACCACAATGGATCCGGAGAAGCGCACCCTGAAGCAGATCCGCCTGGAGGATGCCGTCAAGGCCGACCAGATTTTCACCCTCCTCATGGGCGAAAAGGTAGAACCTCGAAAAGAATTCATCGAACAAAACGCCCGCTACGTCCAGAATTTGGATTATTAAATAGAACTTCATATAGGAATGATCGATAGAAGTACAAGGGAGAAGCTTTGTACAGACCACCCCCCTTTGAAGGGGGGACACAGGGGGGTTGATGGCAGTATGACATACAAATACCTTCCCAGAAATCGGTCACTCCGTCCTCTTGCTGCAAAACTGCGTGCGGAAGCCACGAAAGAAGAACGGATTTTATGGAAATCCTATCTTTCAAACTATCCCGTTCGATTTTATCGACAGCGGATTATTGGATCTTATATTGTAGATTTTTACTGTCACCAGGCAAAACTGGTGATCGAATTGGATGGCTCGCAGCACTATTTGGAGGAAAATCGCCCAAAAGAGGAAGAGAGAAATCATTATCTGAGATCCTTAGGTCTATATGTTCTGCGATTTTCCAATTTAGATATTTTACAAAATTTAGCGGGTGTCTGTAATGAGATAGACCGTGTAGTTGCAGAACGGACGAAAAGCCCTTAGCTCCCACAACAAAGGGAAAAGCAACCCCCCTGTCCCCCCTTCAAAGGGGGGAACAATCGGAGGAAGCTGCTGATTAGAATCAATACAAGGAGGAACCACCTTGGCACATAAGAAAGATTACAAGCCCGAGGATATTCGTTATCCCGATCAGGCCATCGTTACCTCGGAGCTTGTCCACGAAATGAAAACCAGCTACATGGAGTACGCCATGTCGGTCATCGTAGGCAGAGCCCTGCCCGATGTCCGTGACGGCCTGAAGCCCGTCCACCGGCGCATCCTGTACGCAATGTATGAGGATAACCTCACCGCCGATAAGCCATTTAAGAAGTCCGCCACCTGCGTGGGTGACGTGCTGGGTCGTTACCATCCCCATGGCGACGCCTCGGTTTACGATGCACTGGTACGTCTGGCACAGGACTTCTCCATGCGCTATATGCTGGTGGATGGCCACGGCAACTTCGGCTCTGTGGATGGCGACCCCCCTGCAGCCTACCGTTATACGGAGGCCCGTCTGTCCAAGATCTCCAACGAAATGCTGCGGGATCTGGAAAAGGAAACGGTGGACTGGGACCCCAACTTCGACGAGAGCCGCAAAGAGCCCCGGGTGCTTCCCAGCCGATTCCCCAACCTGCTGGTCAACGGCTTCTCCGGTATCGCCGTTGGTATGGCCACCAACATTCCGCCCCACAATCTTACCGAGGTCATCAATGCCTGCCTCTGCGTGCTGGATAACCCCGAGGCCACGGTGTTTGATCTGATGGAACACGTCACGGGCCCCGATTTCCCCACCAAGGGTCTGATTATGGGTCGCAGCGGCATCCGCAGCGCCTATGCCACCGGCAAGGGCCGCATCACCATGCGTGCCAGAACGGAGCTGGAGGAGTTCGGCCAGAACCGCCAGCGCATCATCGTCACGGAGATTCCCTATCAGGTCAATAAGCGTATGCTCATCAAGCATATGGCAGACCAGGTCAACGACAAGAAGTTAGAGGGCATCTCCGACATCCGTGACGAGTCCGACCGTAACGGTATGCGCATCGTCATTGAGCTGAAGCGTGAGGCCAACGCACAGGTGGTGCTGAACCGCCTCTATGCCCAGACCGCCATGCAGTCCACCTTCGCCGTGAATATGCTGGCACTGGTGAAAAATCAGAGCCAGCCCAAGGTCTTAAACCTCCGTGAGATCCTGGATGAGTACCTGGCACACCAGGAGGACGTCATTGTCCGCCGCACCCGTTACGACCTGAGGAAGGCACAGGAGCGTGCTCACCTGTTGGAAGGTCTGATCATTGCCCAGGACAACATCGACGAGGTCATCCGCATCATCCGCAGCCGCTACGACGATGCCAGGGAAGCCCTGATGGAGCGTTTCGGCCTCAGCGAGGTTCAGGCACAGGCCATTTTGGATATGCAGCTGAAGCGTCTGCAGGGTCTGGAAAAAGACAAGCTCCTGGCAGAATATCGGGAAATTCAGGAGAAGATCGACTACTTTAAGCGAATTCTGAGCGATAATGAGCTGGTTCGATCGATTCTAAAGGAAGAACTCACCGCCATCCGTGATAAGTACGGCGACAAGCGCAAGACCGAGATCATGGAAGTGGAAGATGAGATCGACGACGAGGATCTCATTGAGGAAGAGTCCTGCTGCTATACCCTCTCTGAGGGCGGCTACATCAAGCGCCTGCCTGTGGACACCTACCGCGCTCAGCGCAGAGGCGGCAGAGGCGTTTCCGGTCAGGCACTGAAGGAAGAGGATTATATCAAGAACCTCTTTATCGCCTCTACCCACGACTATCTGCTCTTCTTCACCAACACCGGCAGAGTCCACCGCAAGAAGGGCTATCTGATTCCCGAGGCAGGGCGTACCGCCCGTGGCAGCCACATTGCAAACGTGCTGCCCATCGAGCAGGGCGAGAAGGTCACGGCTATGCTCCTGACCAGAGAATTCTCTGAGGAGGAGTACATTGTCATGGTCACCCGTCAGGGCACGGTGAAGCGTATGCCCATGAGCGAGATCTATACCGCCCGCAAGGCCGGCATCCGTGTGCTGTCCCTGGAGGAGGGCGACGAGCTCATCGGCGCCTTTAAGACCACCGGCAATGATAATCTGATCCTTGCCACCCGTCAGGGCATGGCCATCTGCTTCAACGAGCAGGATATCCGCTGCATGGGCCGTATGGCCGTGGGTGTCCGTGGCATTAAGCTGAAGGACAACGACTGTGTGGTGGGTGCCGACGTGGCACAGGAGGGCAAGACTCTTCTGACCGTCACGGAAAATGGCTTTGGTAAGCGTACGCCCGTGGAGGAATATCTCCGTGGCGAGGAAGTCCAGAGCCGTGGCGGCAAGGGCATGAAGAACTACCGTCTGACGGACAAGACCGGTCTGGTAGCCGGCGCTGTGGTGGTAGACGAGGAGGACGATGTGCTTCTCATTGAGTCCGGCGGCGTGATCCTGCGTACGGCCGCCAAGGACATCAGCACCTACGGCAGAGTGACCCAGGGTGTCATTATCATGCGAATTGCCGAGGAAAACCGTGTGATCGCCGTCAGCACTACCATGAAAACCGAGGAGGAATAAACCATGGAAGAAAATAAAGACCTTCTGGAAGAATACGAAGAAGAATTTGAAGAAGAAGAGGAAGAAGAGGTTGAGCCTCTGCCTGAGGTGCTGTTCCGTGTAAAAACTGTGCTGGATATCAAGGCACAGGCCGAGGCTACCAAGGCCGTCCGGGGCAAGCTTATTGAGCTGATTACCTGGATTTTTGTCGGCATCTGTGCTGTGTTTGCCGGTGTGATGTTCTGGCAGTATTTTACCGCCGAAGATGCCCCTACCTCCAATCTGGTTTTCGGCATCCTCATGATCGTCGCCGTGCTTTTCTCCATTTACAACAAGGTTTTCGGCAGCAAGCGCGCCCTGCAGAAGTGGGAGACCTCTCTGCAGCAGAAGTTCGGCACCTCCGCTCTGCACCTGAGCACGGAGTTCTATCCCAGAAGTCTGTCCCAGACCGTGGAGGAGACCGAAAATGTCATGGTGGACGGCTACAGCACCGTCACCAATATGAAGGAAACCGAAAACCTGTTCCTGCTCTATGTAGGCGCCCGTCAGTGGTACTTTATTTCCAAGTCCGGCTTTGAAGTGGGCGATGTTGACAGCTTCCGCAAGTTCATGTCCGAAAAAATCGGAGGATAAATTATGGCATTTTTTCTGATGGGGAAGAAAAAAGAGAAGAAAAAGCTGGGCATCTATGTCCACATCCCCTTCTGCAAAAGTAAATGCGAATACTGCGACTTCTACTCCATCGGCGGCGGTCGTGACAAGCGGCTCACCGACGACTATCTCCAGACCCTGGCCGACCACATCAAGGAAACCGGAGCTCTGGCGCCGGATTATCGGGTGGATACGGTGTATTTCGGCGGCGGTACCCCCAGCTTTTTCGGAGCGGAGAATCTGGAAAAGATCCTGGACGAGATCCATCGCCATTTCCGCCTGACCTCCGATGCGGAGATCACTGCCGAGGCCAACCCCGACAGTGTGACCCTGTCCGGTCTGCGGAGAATGCTGCGGGCGGGCTTTAACCGCCTGTCTATCGGCGTGCAATCCGACGACGACGAGATGCTGAAGAAGCTGGGCAGACCCCACAATTTCCAGCAGGCCAAGCAGGCCATGGAGCTGGCCAGAAAGGCGGGCTTTGCCAATATCTCTCTGGATCTGATGTACGGTCTGCCCAATCAGACCGTGAGCCAGTGGAAGGAAACAGTGCTGAACATCATCTCTCTTCGCCCGGAACATATTTCCTGCTACGGCCTGAAGGTGGAGGAGAACACCCCCCTGTGGAGCTATAAGGATTGCGCCAACCTGCCAAGCGACGATGCTCAGGCCCAGATGTATCTGGAGGCGGTGAAACTTCTGGAGGAGTACGGCTATGAGCAGTATGAGATCTCCAATTTTGCCAAAAAGGGCTTCCACTCCCGTCACAATATGAAATATTGGACAGGGGAGGAGTACCTGGGCTTCGGTCCTAATGCGGCATCGGACTTTGGCGGTCGCCGCTTCACCATCATTCGGGATCTGAAGCGCTATATCTCCGGCATTGCCAACGAGCAGGCCGTTCTGGACGAGAACGAGGAGATCCCCATGCGGGAACGTGCAGGCGAGTATATCATGCTGCGCCTGCGTACCGCCCAGGGCATCTGCCGGGAGGAGTATGAGAAGCAGTACCTGCTGCCTTTCCGCCCTCTGGAGGAGGAACTGCGGCACTATGCGGACAACGGCCTTGCTAAACAGGTAGGCAAGCGCTGGCGCCTGACCCCCAGCGGCTGGCTGCTTTCCAATCAGATCATCCTGCAGCT
>JAZNVK010000062.1:0-8043 GCA_045592805.1 Faecousia sp. | reverse complement strand
ATTGCGAGGCCCCCTGTGGCCGTGGCAATCCGTATCCTTTAAAACCCTCCGTTTTATACCAAATTTCCATATAATCGAAACATTTAGGGGAACGGATTCCCACGTCGGGCTTACGCCCTCCTCGGAATGACATGGCTTTTCGGTAGGCTGTTCCTCTATTGAAAAGATGGATTTAGGTGGAAGCCAACAGACCGATAAACAGAAATTTGTCGGACAGTTTGTCGTAGCCAAAGCCTCCAGTATTAGGAATAATTTCGTACTATGAGAGAGACAACATATTACGCAATGTCATTGCGAGGCCCCCTGTGGCCGTGGCAATCCGTATCCTTTAAAACCCTCCGTTTTATACCAAATTTCCATATAATCGAAACATTTAGGGGAACGGATTGCCACGTCGGGCTTACGCCCTCCTCGCAATGACATGGCTTTTCGGTAGACTTTTCCTCTATTGAAAAGATGGATTTAGGTGGAAGCCAACAGACCGATAAACATCGATTTGACGGCGGTGCAGCGGGCGCACACGTGGGTGCGCCCCTACGGTGTCGTGCAGAACTGCAACAGTTCGATAAACATCTATTTGACTTTCTTTCAAATCCTATCGGCGGAGCGCCTGCAAGGGGTACAAGCCATCTGTAGCGCTCCTTCGTCGCTGATGATTGCGAAACTTGTCAAGTTTTGTGGACAGGTAAAAGAGTCAAAAATTCATTTGGAATGAGATACGCAATGCCGGAGTGTATTCTTGTCAAAGGGGTGCTGCTGAGTTTCAGTGAGTGCCGGTGGGTGTCGGTGGGTTCCGGTCACTAAAAGTAGAGCTCGGCGGCTGTGTTTCCGTGGGTGTAGAGGCTGACGGCTTTGCGCATGAACGCCTCGGTGACACCGAAGTAGTCCGCCAGATCCCAGAGCTCCGTGTAGCCGGCAGCAATGGCGTCGTCCAGCTCTCCGGCAGGGATCAGCTTGCGAATTGCCCATTTGTCCGCCCGATTTTCGTGGCGCTGGCGCAGATCCTGCTTCGCCTGACGGCAGTAAAAGCTGCCGGTGACGCAGTGTCCCAGCTCGTGGCTCAGGTGTACCCGTTCCGCCGCCTCCGAGGGCAGGTGAGGGTCCATGGCAATATAACAGCTGCCCTCCGGGCTGCAGATGGACATGGACGTGGTCTCCGACAGGGGAAAACTCACTACCTCTATCTCTCGCTTTTCCGCGTAACGGTATAGCTGCTTTAGCTGTTTCATTGGCATTCCTTCTTCTTTTTTGCCGCCTCCCGGTCCTTGACGAAGCGGGCAAATTGCTTCACTTCCTCAAACATCTCGTCGGTGATCTCACCTTCGCCGCCGAAAAGGGCAAACATAATATCTTCATCGCTGACTGCAGGGGCAGCCCGATCCAGGCCGTCCCGAAATACGTCGGAGGACACGGAAAAATAGTCCGAAATGCGGGCAATGTTGGTACTGGACAGGGATTTGGTTCTGCCGTGCTTCAGTTCGGAGATCACGCTGGGGCGGATCTGCAGGTCGGCGCACATTTTGGACACGGAGATGCCCTGGCGCTTGCAAAGACTTGCCACGATTTCGTACATATTTACCATATTCTTACCCTCCGTTTTGTATAGATCATACAAATTTCAGAAAAATGTAATTTGGCTCTTGAAAAATACAGAAAACTGTATTATTATAAGGGGGCAATACAGAATACTGTAAATTATCTGGAGCTTACTTCAATTTTATTACATAATTCTGTAAAAGTCAAGGGTTTTTTCTGAAAGAAGCATAACATGAAATATGTCCCATAAGAGGGACTGTGAAAGGAGAATCGGCATTGAAGAAGAAAATCAGCCTGCTGATCTACGTGGATTGGCTGGAGACCCTGGAGCTGCTGAAGCCCACGGAACGGGGTGTGATCTTCAGCAACCTGCTGCGAGACACCGCAGGTCAGGAGCTGCTGCCCATGACGCCCCGGGGGGAGGTGCTGTTCTGCTCTATGCTGCGACAGGTGCGCTGGGATCAGGATAAATGGCGCAAAACCTCGGAAGAACGGGTCAAGGCAGGGCGCAAGGGTGGTCTGGCCACGGCAAAGCTGCGGCGTGAGCAGCAAATGGCAGCAAATCAAGCTGATCAAGAGCAAGATCAAGAACAAGAACAAGTACAAGATCATGATCAAGACCCTCCCTCTCGGGAGGGCGCGGGGGAGAGGAGCGCGCTGTTGGATTATTATTGTCAGACCATTGAAGAGGCGCCTTCCCTGCATGTACAGCAGGCCCTGGCGCAGTATGAACGGGAGCTGGGGACGGCGGTCTGTCGGGAGGCCATTGCCATTGGGGGTGAAAACGGTGCCGTCAGCTGGAACTATGTGCGCTCCGTGCTGGAGAACCGGAAGCGACGTGGGGATACCTCGACGAAACGTTGGAGACCGCCCCGGGGTGGGAAGCAGTTTATTACCGAATCCACACCTCTCAGCGATTTTGAGCGCCAGGTCATCGCCCGTACCCTGGCGGAGGCGGCGGAGGAGGGAGCGCTGTGAAGAGCTTTGTGCGTCGGGAGGCGCTGTGTCCCTTTTATCATCGGGAGGAGGATCGGCGGCTCTTCTGCGAAGGGCCGGAGGCCGATATCCATCTGCAGCTGATCTTCCCCCGGCGAAAAGCTTTTGAGAGCTATCTCCACCGCCTCTGCTGCCTGGATTGGGATCGCTGCCGCATTGCCCAGATGCTGGAGCGCAAATATGAGGAGCGGGAAGAAACGGAAAGCAACAAAAGCAGAGGCGAAGCCACGAAGCGCCGCAAGAATTCGTAGGGCAAATCACGAGGCAACGCCAAATCGTGTGCGAAAGCACTGCTTCGGAGGGGGGATTCCACTTGTTAGAGAATTGCTGTTATACTGCCCCTGTGAACTTGGAAGGAGGGGATCCCATGGAACGGGAGATTGAGGCGGTGGCCGCCTTGATTTTGGAAAAATTGAAGATTGCAATGGCTGAGCCGGAACGGATGACGCTCCGACGGGTGGTGAAAACCAAGGAGATCCGTTATGACCATCCTGATCGGCCGGACAAGCCTACCTGCGAGGTGCAGACCGAGGAGGAGCGTTTCCGGCGGGTGAAATGCCCCGTGGATCTGGGGCGTCTGAAACAGATCACGGCGGTTCTGAAGGAGCTGAAGGAGCTGCGTTTTCCCAAGACGGAGCTGGATCTGCAGGAGCAGCGGGCGCGAATTGCCAAGCTGGAAAAGGAGAGCGGCAGCGCGAAGGAGGAGGACAGCCTGACCGTGCGTTTCGAGAGCGCCCTGGAGGAGCTGAGTCTGTGACGCAGTCGGTGCTCTGAGATCGTGGAGAAAGGGACGGAAAGCAATCCCCGGCAAGTATGTATAACCGGGCAGAGGGCAATTTACCATAATATTATTATTATGCAAACCGCGCCGATTTAGACACAGGGATTTTGAAAACAGGAGCAGTAAGGCAAACGGCATCCTTTGCCCAGTAAGTCAAACAGAACTTTGCCGGTCTGTTTAGGAACTAATAACTAAGAGCTAAGGACTAAAAACTGAGGTGTGCCTTCGGCACGGATTTGAAATATATATATATATACTGTTAAACAGAAATTTGCCGAACGGTTTGGCGCAACCAAAGGCTCCCGTATTAGGAGGATTTTCAGGCTATGAATCAGGTATCAAATACGCAATGTCATTGCGAGGCCACCTGTGGCCGTGGCAATCCGTATCCTTAAAACCCTCCGTTTTATACCAAATTCCCATATATTCGAGACATTTAGGGGAACGGATTCCCACGTCGGGCTTACGCCCTCCTCGGTATGACATGGCTTTTCGGTAGCCTGTTCCTCTATTGAAAAGGTGGATTTGGGCAAAAGCATACAGTTCGAGAAACATCTATTTGACGGAATTGCCACGGGCGAACACGTGGGTTCGCCCCTACGAGGTTCGACGGGGGGTGCTGAAAACTGTAGTGCCACGGGCAGGATGTATCCTGCCCCTACGGGGTTGGCTGGCGGCAGCAGAGCAGAAGGACTCCTGCCCCTACGGGGTTGGCTGGCGGCAGCAGAGCAGAAGGACTCCTGCCCCTACGGGGTTGGCTGGCGGCAGCAGAGCGGAAGGACTCCTGCCCCCTACGGGGTGGGTTGGTGGCAAAGCGCAGGCGGCGGCAGAGCAGATGGTATCCCGCCCCCCTGCGGGGGTCGGTTGGCGGGGGGATTGATTTGTCATTGGTCGGCGGTTTGTTTTTCAGAGAGGATGTGTTTTTTATGAGAGAGTTGATGATTCCGGCGCCCAATCCCAGGCAGATGGAGTTTTTGCGGGCGACGGCGGCTCATGTGGGCTTTGGGGGCGCCCGTGGGGGCGGCAAGAGCTGGATCGTGCGCTATAAGGCGGTGCTGCTGTGCCTGAAATATCCGGGGATCAAGGTGATGATCGTCCGTAAGACCTATCCGGAGCTGTCGGAGAACCATATTCTGCCCCTGTGCCGTATTTTGAACTGCTTCGCCTCCAAAAAGGCGGACAAAATTGCCGTCTATAATGACAGCAAGAAGCACATTGTCTTCCCAAACGGCAGCCGAATTCTCTTCCGCTACCTGGACAATGAGAAGGATGCGGAGCGTTTTCAGGGTACGGAGGTGGATGTGCTCTTTGTGGACGAGGCCACCCAGCAGTCCCGTAGCAAGATCGAGAAGCTAAACGCCTGCGTCCGTGGGGCAAACGACTTCCCCAAGCGCAGCTACTACACCTTTAACCCCGGGGGCGAGGGACACGATTGGGCCAAGCGCCTGTTTATCGATCGGCGCTTTGAGGGGGCGGAGAAGCCGGAGGATTATGTGTTCATTCAGAGCCTGCTGACGGACAACCGCGCCCTTATGGAGCAGGACCCCGGCTATCTGCGCCGTCTGGAGGCACTGCCGCCCAAGCTCCGCCGTGCCTGGCTGGAGGGGGATTGGAATGTGTTCGACGGGCAGTTTTTCGAGGAATTCCGGGACGATCCCGAGCATTACCGGGATCGCCGCTACACCCATGTCATCGAGCCCTTTGCCGTTCCGGAGCATTGGAGCCTGTGCCGCAGCTTTGACTGGGGTTACAACAAGCCCTTCTCCTGCGGCTGGTGGGCGGTGGATCCCGACGGTACGGTGTACCGCATTCTGGAGCTTTACGGCTGTACGGGAACACCGGACGAGGGCGTGCGCTGGACACCGGATCGGGTCTTCGGGGAGATCCATCGCATTGAGACGGAGCATCCCCTTCTGAAGGGGCGAAAAATCAACGGTGTGGCCGATCCTGCCATCTGGGATGCCCAGTATGGCGAGAGCATTGCCGATGTGGCGGGAAAGTATCAGGTTTGGTTCCGACCGGGGGATCACCAGCGGATCCCCGGCTGGCTGCAGCTGCACTATCGGCTGCAGTTTGACGAGAACGGCTTTCCGGGGCTCTATGTGTTCAAGAATTGCCGGGCGTTGATCCGCACCCTGCCCACCCTGCGCTACGATCCCCACCGTCCCGAGGATCTGGACAGCGGCGGCGAGGATCATGCGGCGGACGAGACCCGTTATTTTCTCATGTCCCGTCCCATTAAGCCCCGCAGCACTCCGCCCGTGGCGAAAAATACGGAGGCAAAGCTGTTCCTGGACATCGAACAGCTGCCTGCCGAAAGCCGAAGCCAGGGGCGGCTGGAGATCATTACATAATGGAGGAGAGAACTATGAACGGAAAAAGCGCCCCGGTGGGGGCAGAGCAGGTGGCTATGGCGCGGAGCATCCTGCAGAAATACAAGGCCGGCAAGACCGCCCTGGAGCAGCGGCTCATTGAGAACGAGCAGTGGTACAAGCTGCGCCACTGGGATTACCTGTCCCGTCGCCGCCCCGGTCAGGAGCTGACGGAGCCGGTCAGCGGCTGGCTGTTCAATGCCATCTGCGCCAAGCACGCCGATGCCATGGATAATTTCCCTGTGCCTCTGCTGCTGCCGCGACAGCCGGAGGATCGGCCCCTGGCGGAAAAGCTCAGCGCCGTGCTGCCGGTGATTTTAGAGCAGGACGACTTTGAGCAGACCTATTCCGATGTCAATGACGACAAGCTCCGCAGCGGCACGGGCATCTACGGTGTCTTCTGGGACACGGAGGAGGGGGAGGGCAATGTGGCCATCCGCTGCGTGGATCCTATCAGCCTGTTCTGGGAGCCGGGGGTCAGCGATATTCAGAAGAGCCGAAATGTGTTTCTGGTGGAGCTGGTGGATCGGGATCTGCTGCGGCAGCGCTATCCCTTCCTGCAGCAGGTAGGCGAGGGCGGCGAACTGAGCCGTTACATCTACGATGAGAATGTGGACACCGCCCACAAGGCGGCGGTGGTGGACTGGTACTACAAAATTCGCGGTCGGGACGGCAAAACCCGTCTGCACTACGCCAAGTTCACGGGGGAGACCCTCCTCTACGCCTCCCAGAATGACCCCTGTCTTCGGGAACGGGGCTGGTATGACCATGGACAGTATCCCTTTGTGTTCGACAGCCTCTATCGGGTGAAGGGCTCGCCCTGCGGCTTCGGCTTTATTGACCTGGGACGCTCTGCCCAGGAGTACATCGACCGCAGTAACCGTGCCATTTTAGAGAATTTGCTGGTCAGCGCCACGCCCCGACACTTTATCCGCAATGACGGCAGTGTCAACGAGGAGGAGTATCTGGATCTGCGCAATCCTCTGATCCATGTGGACAGCGGTCTGGGACAGGACTCCATTCTGCCTGTGCAGACCACGCCCCTGCCTGAAGTGTATCTGCAGGTGCTCAACGGCAAGGTGGACGAGCTGAAGGAGGTCACGGGTAATCGTGACGTGTCTACCGGCGGCACGGCCGGCGGTGTGACGGCGGCGGCTGCCATCGCTGCCATGCAGGAGGCAGGCAGTAAGCTGTCCCGTGACCTGAGCAAGGCGGGCTACCGTGCTTTCCGCAAGGTAGTGCTGCTGGTGCTGGCACTGCTGCGGCAGTTCTATGTAAAACCCCGCAGTTTCCGCGTAAAGGAGGGAAAGGAATTCCTGTCCTGGGGCGGACAGGAGCGGGATACCCTCTTTGATGTGCAGGTCAGCGCCCGAAAGGCGCCTGCCTATTCCCGTGTCAGCCGCAATGAGCTGGCGCTGCAGTTCTTTGCCAACGGTTTCTTTCAGCCGGAGCGGGCAGGGGAGGCATTGGCCTGTCTGCAGCTCATGGAGTTCGAGGGCAAGGCGCTGATGGAGGATCGCATCGCCCGTACCGCTGCTCAGGCGCAATCCGCCGCCCCGACGGGGAAGGCAAGGAAGCTTCGCACCCCGGAGCAGGAACCCAAGGCGGTGAAAAAGGCAAGAGAGCAAGCCGCCTCCGCCGCCGAGCCGAGGTGATGGGGGTTGAAATTTGAAATTTGAAAGTTGAAAGCGGAACTGGCAACGCCACCGTCAAAAGGGAATTTGTCGGTCTGTTTGGGAGCTAATAACTAAGAGCTAAGGACTAATGGCAAAGGTGTGCCTGCGGCACGGATTTGGAATATATATTCCGTCAAACAGAAATTTGTCGGTCTGTTGGAGGTAGCCGAAGCCACCCGTATCGGGAGGAATTTCAGGCTATGAGTAAGGTATCAAATTACGAACTGTCATTGCGAGGCCACCTGTGGCCGTGGCAATCCGTATCCCTAAAAACCTCTGTTTTATATCAAATTCCCATATAATCGAAACATTTAGGGAACGGATTCCCACGTCGGGCATAGCCCTCCTCGCAATGACATGGCTTTTCGGTAGCCTGTACTTCTATTGAAAAGATGGATTTAGGTGGAAGCCAACAGACCGATAACATCGATTTGACGGTGGTGCTTCGGGCGCACACGTGGGTGCGCCCCTACGGTGTCGTACGGAACTGCAACAGACCGATAAACATCAATTTGCCGAACAGTTGGATGCACCCAAAGCCTTCTCCTTGAGGAGAAGGTGGTAGCCCGAAGGGCTGACGGATGAGGTGGTGTGCGATAGCACGGATTCGCCGAAACCCTTGATATTTATACATTTTTGCCTACTGCACACCTCATCAGTCGCCTACGGCGACAGCTTCTCC
>JAZNVK010000061.1:0-10815 GCA_045592805.1 Faecousia sp. | reverse complement strand
CTGTTGAGGATGACGGTGCCGTCGGTTTCCAGCTTGGCGATGGCCTCAGCGTGATCCAGACCGGGCAGACCGGAGCCCTGCATGATCATGGCAAAGCCCTTGCCGATCTTCCAGTCGGGATCCTCGGATACTTCCTTCTTGCCCCACTGGATCATCTCGCAGCCCTTGGCAATGGCCTCTTCCAGGCCGCAGGAGCCGACGGGAACCACGTTGCCCTCACGGCCTTCGCCCAGACCCTTCAGGATCTCCAGCATATAGCCTTCTTCGATGTGGTTCTTGGAGACCATGTCCTTGTAATCCACGCCCAACTTGTCAGCCAGCTCGGCCATGGCCATCATCAGAGCATAGGTACCCTTGGGCGTGCCGTAGCCCTGGTATGCACCGGCGGGAGGAGTATTGGTATAGAAGACCTTCAGGTCGTAGCCCATGTTGTCCACCTTGAACAGGGGCAGGGTCTTGGAACAGCTGTTCATGGGAACGGTGAGGCAGTGGTTGCCGAAGGGGCCGGTGTTGGCGCAGACCTCCATAAAGATGGCGGTGATGGTGCCGTCCTTCTTGCCGCCCATCTTCACACGGCAACGCATGGGATGACGGGTGGAGTTGGCAATAAACTCTTCCTCACGGGTGTTGCGGTAGTAGACGGGCTTGCCGGTGATCCAGGCTGCGTAAGCGGTCAGCTCTTCCACCAGAATGTCCTGCTTACTGCCGTAGCCGCCGCCCACACGCTCCTTGATGATGTGGATCTTGTTCTCGGGAATGCCGCAGACCCAGCTGCAGATGCGGCGCAGATGGTAGGGAACCTGGGTGGAGGCGTTGACCACCAGACGGCCGTTCTCCACGTGGGCATAGCAGACGTGGGGCTCCAGGGGAGTGTGCTGGATCTGGCTGGTCTGATAGGTGTGCTCTACAATAGCATCGGCCTCTGCAAAGCCCTTTTCCATATCGCCGATATGGCCCTTGTTGGAGGCGGCGATGTTCTTCTGGATGTCGGCGTGGAGGGGGAACTGGTAGACTACCTTGCCCTCACGCTCGTCACCGGCACGGGCATTGTACTCGTCTAAGTCAGCGGGAGCGCCGGCATTGTACTGCACGGGGCCGTTATGTACCAGGGGAGCACCCTCGGCCATGGCCTCTTCTACGGTGAAGACGGCTGCGGTGGGCTCGTATTCCACCTTGATCAGGGAGGCGGCCTGGTCAGCGATCTCCTTGGTTCTGGCCACGATACCGGCAACACGGTCGCCTACATGGCGCACCTTGCGGTTAAAGAGGCGGCGGTCATGGGGAGAGGGCTCGGGATTGCCCTGACCTGCCTGCATGTAGTATACATCGGGGCAGTTCTCGGCGGTGATGATGGCGGCAACACCGGGGAGCTTCTCTGCCTCGGAAGTGTCGATGGACTTGATGTAAGCGCTGGCGAAGGGGCTGCGGAGCACGTGCAGGCACCAGGAATTGGCAGGTACCTTATCCTCCACGAAGACCGGCTCACCGGAGACCAGAGCAGCGCCGTCGATCTTATCCACGGGCTTGCCGATGATCTCTAACTTGGGACGGAAAGAGGGAGCGATCTCGCTCTGATAAGCGCCGGTGTCACGGAGCTCAATGGCCAGCTTGACGGCCAGATAGTAGTGCTCGTAGCCTGCGTCACGGATGAAGATGCTGGTGAGAACCTCCTTGATCTCCTCTCTGGAGGGGTAGGGGTTCTGCTCCAAGAGCCAGGTCAAAATCAGGGCGGCAGTGGCAGCGTTGTAGGCGCTGGCGACAATACCGGCGGAGATCATGGCCTTCTGCACATAGTTCAGCTCTCTGCCCTTGAGAAGACCCTCGGCGGTGCGGATCTCAGCGCCCTCGGCCTGGTAGAGCAGGATGAGGTTGGAGTATTTCAGCTTGCCGTTGAAGATGATGGTGTCGGAGCCCGCAAAGCCCTCGGCATCGTCACTGTCACGGACGGAGAGATAGCCATTGCGGTACAGCACATCTCTCAGGCGTTCGGTAGCTTCGCCCAGCAGGCGGATCTCTTCGCCGTTAATTCTGCATCTAAATTCCATGTGCTTACCTCCTCAGAGAAAAGACGGTCTTGGCCAGATACTTCTTGTATTCTGCGCTGCCGGTCAGATCGTCACAGAATTCCATGGTCTCGTACAGGTCGGGGGTATTGCCGCAGGCCAATCCGCTGCCCTTTACGGTCAGAGCGTAAATGTCGCCGCTGACGGCTGCGATCAGCGTTGCGTGGCTGGAGGAGGTGTTGCCGAAGCGCTTCACCCAGCCCTCACGGTTCTTGTCGATGACGATGTACTCCAGCAGGCACTTGCAGCTGCCCTTCAGGTAGTCATAGACTTTTTCTTCCTTTTCACCCTTGGCGCTCAGAGCGATGAGCTTGGCATCGGCTGCGCAGAGGGCAGCGGCCAGATAGCTGTCATCCCGACGGAGAGCCAGGTTGCCGCCTACAGTGGCGGCATTGCGCTTTGCGAAGGAGGCGCAGAATTTTGCGGCCTCTTTGATGAATGCGGGGATCAGATCGCTGTCCACCAGCTGCTGCAGGGTGACCTGTGCGCCGATGTAGAGCTTGCCGTCTTTTTCTTCGATGGTGTTAAAACCCAGTGCGTTGATGTCGATCAGTTCTTTTCCCTCTGCAGCGCCGCCGAGACGCAGATCATCCGTGCCGCCGGCCAGATAGGCTGTGGTATCGGGGCTGGCATAGCGGATCTGAACCGCTTCGGCAGCCGTCTGAGGACGATGGATTACCATAAATCTAACCTCCTGATTTGTTAATTTTCGATAAAAAATACCGAACTATACTATTCCAAGTACAGCATATCATAAAATTGTTTTGAATAAAAGAGGAAACGTTATCTTATTTTGTGGATAACGGTACAATTCGGCAATCGTGAACAATTTGACTATGGTGTTTTTGGTGAAAAAGGTGTATACTATGGTAGAGAACACACAGTGGGAGGAAGCAATGAAAATCGGCTGTTTGATTATGGCGGCAGGCAATGCCCGCCGTTTTCAGGAGAATAAGCTGGCGGCGGAGTACCGGGGCAAGAGCCTGATCCAACGTGCCTTTGAAGCGGTGCCGGAGAACTTATTTCATCGGGTGCTGGTGGTGACCCAGTATCCCCAAATTGCCGCTCTGGCGGGGGACTTCGGCTTCGAGGCCATGGAGAATGCGCACCCCGACTACGGCATCAGCCATACCATCTACCTGGGCACCAAGGCCATGGAGGACTGCGATGCCATTTTGTATCTGGTGTCCGATCAGCCCCTGCTCCGCCGGGAGAGCGTGGAGAAGGTCGTCCGTGGCTGGCTGGAGCATCCCCGATGCATTGTGGGCGCAGCCTACGAGGGCAAACGGGGCAATCCCTGCATCTTCCCCCGGGAATTCTTCCCGGAGCTGATGGCGCTGCAGGAGGATCACGGCGGCAATGTGGTGATCCGTGCTCACGCCGACCGCCTGCTGACCGTGGAGATCCCACAGCAGGAGCTGACCGATGTGGATACACCCCGGGCGCTGCAGGAGCTGCAATAAAGAAACCGAGGCTGTCTCATTTGCGAGACAGCCTCGGCTTTTCCTTTTAGAAAATTCCGGCGAAGCACTGGCAGGCCAGATACAGGCCGAAGGCGGTGAGCACAGGAGCCAGCCTGGCCTTGGGGCCGGTGGAGAGCCGTTCCTGGGCAGAGGAGAAGAGGAAGGTCAGGGCGGTAAAGACCGCAGCACCGATGAGACCTGTCCAAAGCGCCTCCCAGCCTGTGAGGAAGCCTGCGGCAAAGGGCAGCAGACCATAGCTCAGGCCGGAGAGCAGGGGGATGCAGATATAGCAGCGCTTGGCATCCCTGGCCAGATAGTGATCGGCCAGCAGCGCCACCAGGGACAATAGCACCATATTGGGGATATCCAAACGGGGCAGAACCAGCCCGGGGACGAAGGTGCGCAGCAAGACGCAGACCAGAAGGGCGATCCCCAGCACAATGGCCAGAGCGGTATTGAGGAAGTACATGTTTTTCTTCATTTCATCAACCTCCCCAGGAAGTGGCGCCGGAGTCGGCATCGGCACCGGTCACAAAGCAGACAGCGGAATTGACGCAGCGGGTGATGGCCTTGGAGGTGACGGTGGCACCGGTGATGGCATCGATATCCGTGCCGATCTCTGCATCGCCCTCGGTTTTCAGGTACTGAGCCAGATACTGCCAATCGCCTAAGGCACGGCTGCCCAGACCTGCGGTCTCATGGCACTCCCGTACCACCAGACCGGTGACATAGCCCTTGTTGCTGACGCCTACCAGCACCACCAACTCATCGGCATAGCCCTGGGTGGCGGTCTCGATGACGAAGCCGGTCTCTCCCTTATGGACGGAGCGGATGTTCACATCCTCGCCGGTGTAGGCTTCTACGGTGAAGGTCTCGCTGCCGGGCAGCAGGGTCTGCATCAGCTTCAGATGCTCTGCCTGCGCTTTGGCGGAGGCCACGCCCTGCAGGCCGAAGCTGAGGCCAAAGAGCAGACCGGCCAGGAGCACAATGGCGATCAGAGGCAGAAGAACGGATTTTTTCATTTGTTGCTGCCTCCCTTCTTTGTGCCGAAGCGTCTGGGGGCGGTATAGCGGTCAATGACCCATACCAGAGCGTTCATCAGCAGAATCGCATAGGTCACGCCCTCGGGGAACAAGCCAAAGTAGCGGAAAATCACGGTCAGCACGCCGCAGCCCAGGCCGAAGATCCACTGACCCATGGCGGTGGCGGGGGAGGTGGCATAGTCCGTTGCCATAAACACAGCGCCCAATACCACACCGCCGGAGAGCAGGCTGTAGGCCATCCACTGCAGAGGAGCGTCGGTCTTGTGGAAGATCAGGGTCAGCACCGCCACTGTCCCCAGATAAGCCAGGGGAATTCTGGGGGAGATGACCTTACGCAGCACCAGATAGCCGCCGCCCAGGAGCAGCGCCAGGGCAGAGAGCTCACCGATAGAGCCGGGGCAGTTGCCCAGGAACATATTCAGAAGGCTCTCCTCGGGGAGGGCAGGCATGACCATGTGGTGCAGAGGAGTGGCTGCGGTGACACCGTCCACCCCTACATAACGGGTCAGACCCACGGGGTAGATCAGCATCAAAAAGGCACGGGCAGCCAGGGCGGGGTTAAAGATATTCTGTCCCAGACCGCCGCAGAGCAGCTTGGTCAGCACAATGGCGAACACGCTGCCCACCGCTGCCTGCCAATAGGGAACGGTATGGGGGAGGGTCAGCGCCAGAAGCAGACCGGTGACGGCCGCAGAGCCGTCCACAATGGTATTGCGGCTACGGGTGATCAGGCTGTAGAGCCACTCTGCCAGAAGAGCGGAGGCCACAGACACCGCCGTTACCGCCAGGGCACGGAGTCCCAGTACCCAGACACCCACGGCCAGGGCAGGCAGCAGCGCCAGTACCACGTCCAGCATAATGCGACGGGTACGGAAATTCCCACGGATATGGGGCGAGGAAGCAATGGTCAGTTTCATTTTTTCGCCGCCTCCCTTAACAGTTTTTTGCCCTTGCGGAAGGACTCCACCAGGGGGAGCTTGCCGGGACAGGTGAAGGCACAGCTGCCGCATTCCATGCAGTCCATGAGGTTCAGCCGCTGCAGCTCGTCCAGCCGCCGGGCATTGGCAAAGCGGTAGAGGTACAGGGGCTGCAGAAGCATGGGGCAGACACTGACGCATTTGCCGCAGCGCAGACAGACGGGGTTCTCCGCAGCGCCGTTGACATCCTTTAAGACGCACAGCACGGAGTTGGTGGCCTTGATCACCGGCACAGCCAGATCGCTCTGGGCCACGCCCATCATGGGGCCGCCGCTGATCACACGCTCGGTCTTGTCGTTGAGACCGCCGGCCTCCTGCAGCAGGTCGTGGAAGGAGGTACCGATGCGGACAATGAAATTCTGGGGCTTGGCAATGGCCTCGCCGGAGACGGTGACGATTCTGCGGGTAATGGGCAGACCCAGCCGCACGGCACGGTAGATAGCGGCAAAGGTGGACACATTAAATACAGCGCAGCCCACAGATACCGGCAGCTTTCCCGGCTCTACCTGACGGCCGGTGACCGCCTGGATCAGCTGCTTTTCCGCACCCTGGGGATAACGGGTGGGCAGCACACAGATCTCAATATTGGGATAGTCCTTTTGCAGCTTCTGCACCTTGCGGATGGCAGCGGCCTTGTTGTCCTCCACAGCCAGAACGATTCGCTGGGGGTGGAGAATACCGGCCAGAATGCCCATGCCTTCCAGAACGAATTCGGGATGGGTGCGCAGCAGGCTGTCATCAGCGGTGATATAGGGCTCGCACTCGCAGGCGTTGGCAATGAGGGTGTCCACATTGCCCATGGCAGACAGGGCCTTTACATTGCCGGGGAAGGCAGCGCCGCCCATGCCCACCACGCCTGCCTCACGGATGGCATGGAGGATCTCATCGTCGGAGGAGGGAATGGGGAACTTAAGGGGGGTATCCTTGCCGTCGTTTTCAATGACTACCGCCATGGCGCTGCCCACAGAGGGGTGGGGGCGCATCTCCACGGCAGTGACCTTGCCGGAGACAGAGGCGTGGACGGGAACGCACAGACCTTCGCCGTCACCGATCTTCTGTCCCATTTTCACATAGTCACCCACCTGCACCAGGGGCGTACAGGGCGCGCCGATGTGCTGCTGCATGGGGATGACCACTTCTTTGGGGATGATGGTGCGAATGGAGGAGACGCCGATGGACATCTCCTTATTATACTGGGGATGGATGCCGCCAAAAAACAGGCGTTTCATATTCTTTTCACCTCGTTATGTTCGTAGGATCTCTTGGAAACCGGGACTCATCTGCTCTGTGCCGTCCTTTTCCACCCAGAGGGCTTCGGCGCCGCAGCGCTCCAGCAGGGCCTGACCTTCTTCCAGGGGGAGCAGGAACAGGGCGGTGGACAGGGCATCGGCCAGGGCCGAGTCGGGGCAGACCACCGTCACCGCCCGCCGGTAGTCCGAGGGCATCAGGGTTTCGGGGTCAATGATGTGGTGATATTTTTTGCCGTCTACGGTGTAGGTGCGCTGGTAGTCGCCGCTGGTGACCACAGCGCCGCCGTGGACATAGATGGTGTGGAGATAGTCGCCGCCGTCGGGATTCTGGATGCCGATGACCCAGGGATCGCCTTCTTCGGTCTTAGGGCCTGTGGCGCAGACGTTGCCGCCCACGCTGATCAGCAGCCCCTTCGGCGCTGCCTCTGCCGCACGCTGGCAGGCCCAGCCCTTGGCAACAGCGCCAACATCCAGGGAGCTGAGGGGGTCAGAGAGGTAAACCGTGGAATTTTCTTCGTCCAGGATCAGGCTGTCCATGTCCGTGTGTTCCCGGGCAGCGGCCAGCGCCTCCAAATCCGGCAGCCTGGCATTCATAGGGTCACGGATGCCGTCGTTTCTGGCCTCGTGCCACAGGGAGAGCACGCTGCCCAGCATCACATTGACCTTTCCCTCTGTCAGCTCGTAATAGGTCTTGCAATCCGTCAGCAGCTGCAAAATCTCGGGATCTACCTTCACGGGGGCGATACCGGCGCTGTCGTTGACGGCCTTGAGATTGACCACACCTTCATAGTCCTTGTAGATGTCAAAAAGCTGATGATAGCGCTCTAAATCGTCGTGGATCTTCTGGGCGGTAAGCTGAAACTCCTCCTCCGATGCCGCAGGCCCCACAATGGTGGTGACGGTATCGAAGAGGGTCAGGAAAGTGGCGGTATAGTGCTTCGGCTGTGCCTTTTGGGGTACGCAGCCCCCCAGAAGCAGGCACAGAAGGCACAGCCACAGGATGGCTCTGCGCATCAGGCCAGGGCCTTGGCGATCAGAGCCTGGAAGCCGCCGATGGAGATGGTCACAGAGGTGGCAAGGTCAGTGCCGTCAGCGGGCTTGGTGGTCTCGGTGATGGCGATACCTGCCACTTCTTCGGCGGTCTTGCCGGTGACGTAGGCGGCAAAGGCAGCGGCCTGCTCGTTCCACTCGGCAATTGCGCCGCCCCAGGCCACCATGCCATAGTCAGCGCCCTTCTCGTTCTTGCTGAGAATGGGAGCGGTGAGATCGGTGGTGATGGTGCCGGTGGCATCGAAGGCCACATCGGCCTGAACGGAGTCGATGATGCAGGAGGTGATCACGCCGTCCTTGACGGTGACCACGGCGATGTTGGTCTCCAGCTGGGCGCAGCCGTTGCCCTCTTCCGAGGTGGAGACGGAGCCTGCCAGAGAATTCAGGGTCACCATGCGCAGCTGGTCGCCCTGCTGAGCGCCCAGATGGGTGGCATTGGCCACAGCGGCCTCAATGGCGCTGACATAGCCGCCTAAGTAGATGGTGGCGGGGGTGGCCAGATCGGAGCCCTGGGGAGCCTTACCGGTCTCGTCGATGGCGCCGTTCTTCAGCTCGTCCACGGTCTTGCCCACGGCAAAGCTGCACAGCGCAGCCACTTGGGCATCCCATTCTGCCACAGCGCCGCCCCAGGCCACCATGCCGTAGTTCTCGCCCAGCTCGTTCTTGGTGGAGACGGCAGCGGTGATGTCCGAGGTGATCTGACCCTCGGCATTCATGGAGACGGTAGCGGGAACAGAATCGATGTAGCAGGAGGTGATCACGCCCTCGTCGTCCACAGTGACGGCAGCCAGGGTGATATCGTACTTCACAGCGCCGTCAGCCTCAGCGGTGGCAGAGGTACTGTCGGAGACAGAGGTGCTGATGCTCAGACCGGTCTTCACAGCGCCTTCACCGGTAATAATGGGCTCGGTGACGGCAGGCTTGCTGGGTTCTGTGGAATCGGGGGTGTCATGTCCTTCGGGGCAGGTGCATTCGTTGATGACCACGGTGGTTCCGGCGCAGCCGGCGAAAAGACCCAGCATCAGAATGCAGGCGAGGGCAAGGCTAAGAATTTTTTTCATACTGTTTTCCTCCGAAAATCTCTTTTATCTGCACATCTCTCACATGGGGGAGATGGATGCATTCTTCAGTATTTTTAGCACACCGGCGCAGGCACCGCCGGTGAGAGTGCCGGTGAGCAGCGCCACCAGCAGCAGATAGGGCAGATAACCTGCCACATATACGGAATTCATCAGCACCATGGCCGCCAAGATCTGGCCGACATTGTGGCAGGCAGCGCCTAAAATGCTGACGCCGTAGATGGAAAAGAACGTTCCCTTTTGGCACAGCGCCATCACGCTCAGGGCCAGAATGCCCCCCGTAAGGGACATGGCAAGGCCGGAGATACCGCCGCCGAACACCGCGCCCAAAAAGCAGCGCAGCAGCACAATGGCAAAGGCATGGCGCTTTTTTAAGAGGTAAAGGGCAACCAGAGTCACGATATTGGCAAGCCCCAGCTTCACTCCGGGCAGGGGGATCAGCAGCTGCAGGGGCAGGAAGCGCTCCACATAGGACAGTGCCAGCGCCAGAGCGGTCATTAGGGCGCAGAGCGCCAGCTGTTTGGTTCTGCTCATGGCGCTCACCCCACTACGAAGTCCACATCGCTCTGTCCGGAGACAATGCGGATCTCCAAGCCGTTAGGCAGGCAGACGATGCTTCTGCCGGTTGCATTGCTCCAGCCGCAGCCCACGCAGTCCCCTCCGGGGCAGTCAGAGGCGGTTACGGCAATTTTGCCGTCTGCAACGGTGATGGTGTTGCGGTACTCGCCCTCTATAATGATCTCGCCGTCCCGATCCAAAGGCAGCCTGTGAAGCAGTTCACCTTTCAGATAAATCTCGGCATAGGCGGCATCGCCCCGGGGCAGGAAACAGAGAAAGACCAGCACAGCTGCCAGCAGCACCAGCGCCACTGCCAAAAGGTCTCCCTTGCGAAACCGCAAGCGCTTATCCATGGCTCTGCCTCCTTTGAAATACGCATACACAAAGCCATTATACAAAAATCCCCCCTTCTTGTAAAGGGGGGAATCGCAGCTAAGAATTGGAAAAGAGGACAAAATCAGCGCAGTTTTATCCAAAGAAAGGACATTTTTCGACAGCCATCACTCCGGCAGCCGATGTGCCTGGGAAATGATGCGGTAGGCGGGCTTGTAGGCACTGCGGAAGCGTCCGCTGTGGGAGACCATGGGATAGCCTGCGGCTGCATATTCCCGAAGATAAGCGTTCAGTTCTTCCGTGCCAAAGGCGAAAACACCCTCTTTACACAGAGCCTCCAGGCAGGTTAGCTTTTTCAGGAAAGACTCCAAATTGCCCCGATGGGTTTCAGCCGAGCGGAGAAATGCCTCCTTTAAGGGAAGCAATTCCTCTTCCCTCAGCGCAGCCAGATGCACACGGAGAATTCCGTTGCCCAGAGCCTCGTATTTTACGGCTGCGGCATCCCTGGTCACGCTCTCGTATTCCGCCTGCAAATACCGCCAGAAGGCGCTTTCATCCCGTACCAGATGTCCGCCGCCGAACTCGTTCTGATAGATCAGCTTCACTGCATCCACAGGCTCCATTTGGGGATAACGTGCGGCATGACAGCGCAGCACCTGCTCCAGCTCTAACAAATCAATCTCCATAACCGAACCTCCAATCATATCTCGCCTGCCATTATAGCACAATCCAAGCCCCCTGTGAACCGCAAAATCCCTAATAACTGAGGTGTCGGCACCGCCGACAGGGAATAAAGTCAAATAGATGTTTATCGAACTGTTGTCTGCACCGCCAATCAACGACCTCCCCCTTTTCAAGGGGGACACAGGGGGTTGCTGCTGGCACTATCGTCAAATAGATGTTTCTCGTACTGTTGCAGTTGCGCACGACACCGTAGGGGCGCACCCGCGTGTGCGCCCGCTGCACCGCCGTCAAATAGATGTTTATCGAACTGTTTTC
>JAZNVK010000060.1:0-8118 GCA_045592805.1 Faecousia sp. | reverse complement strand
CTGCTGCCGCTTCGCCGGAAGATGGCTACGGCCATAAATGGGTGCTGATGGATCGCTATCCCATTGCGTCCACAGCAGAAGCCTGGAGCATCATGCAGGAATATAAGGATCAGCTCAGAGCCGACACTCTGATCCACGGCGATGCCTGCCTGCCCAATGTGATATTGCAGGATTGGCGCTTCAGCGCCTTTATCGACTTTGATCAGGCCGGTTTAGGCAACCGACATATGGACCTCTACTGGGCGCTGTGGTCTCTGCGCTACAATCTGAAAACGGAGGGCTATGCCGACCGCTTTCTGGATCGCTACGGCAGAGAGAACTTCGATCCAAAGCTGCTCCACGCCGTCGCCGCCTTTGAATTCTTCGGCCATAAAAAATCCGACTGAGCATCACGCTCGGTCGGATTTTTCCTTGATGATCAGAGGGTACAGCAGGAAGCCAATCACGCCGCCCAGGGTATTGAGGATCAGATCCTCAACATCGCTGTAGCCGCTGGAGAAGACGAACTGCAGCACCTCGATGGTCAGAGATAACAGAAATGTCCACAGAAGAGTCTTCCAGATTCCCTGTTTCTTTGCGCAGCAGACAAGGCCAAATGGCACAAACCAGAGGATATTGCCGAAGAACAGGTACACAAAGTCAAACCAGCGGCCGTCGAAGAGATAGCCGAAGATGTCCTGAAAAGGGATCAGCTCGATATGCCCCCGAAAGAACGAATTGTCATACCAGCCGCTGCGGAAAACCGTAATGCGGAAGAGGATCAGAAGATAGAGGACAAAGCCGATCCGTTTCAACCACTTAATCATAAAGCTTCTCCAAAAGGAGTTGCAATGCGGCACGGCAGGTTTCCAGGCGATTCTCCTCCCGGTTGCCGCTGAGCTGCAATTTGCGTGCCGCGGTTTCCTTCGGGGTGGAGATGGCCACATAGATCTCCCCTACTGTGGGATTGAAGGGATCGGTGCCGGGGCCGGCATTGCCGGTGGTGGCAAGGGCATAATCTGCTTGCAGCCGCTGCCGGACTCCCTGCGCCATTTGACAGGCGACTTCAGAGCAGACAGCGCCCTTTTCCCGAAGGATGGCAGGATCTACGTCCAGCAGCCCCTCCTTCACAGCGTAGGCATAGCTGATCACGCCCCCCAGATATACTGCCGAAGCACCGGGAACATCGGTCAGGAGCTTCCCCAAAAGGCCGCCGGTGCAGCTCTCCGCCGTGGCAAGGCTCAACTTTCGCTCTGTCAGGAGGGCGATGACTCTCGCAGCCTCAATCATGATAGCGAACCTTCACCAGCTCCGTATTGGCCAGGGCTCTGTCGATCAGCCCCTCGAAGTCCAGCATACGGCAGGCATGATCCACCTGGCCGATGGTGGGCTTGGTCTTGGGATGTCTGGGCGTGAAGACGGTGCAGCAATCCTCATAGGGCAGGATGGAGGTCTCCATGGTGCCGATCTTACGGGCAATGGTAACGATCTCTTCCTTGTCCATGCCGATCAGGGGCTGGAAAATAGGCAGATCTGTGGCCGCAGCGGTCACCGCCATGGCCTGCATGGTCTGAGAGGCGACCTGTCCAAGATTCTCACCGGTGACCAGACAGCCGCAGCCGTGATCCTTGGCAATGCGCTCGGAGATCATCATCATAAAGCGGCGCATAATCAGAGTGAAATACTCCTCGGGACAGTTGTCACGGATGGCCTCCTGAATCTCCGTGAAGCTGACGATATTGACGGTCATTCTGCCGCAGTAACGGGTCATGAGCCTTGCCAGCTCCAGCACCTTGTCCTTGGCCAGCTCGCTGGTATAGGGGTAGGAGAAGAAGTGGACACACTCCAGCTCCACGCCACGCTTGGCGATCATATAGCCCGCTACGGGAGAGTCGATACCTCCGGAGAGCAGCACCATGGCTCTGCCACCTACACCGGTGGGCAGACCGCCTGCGCCGGGATCTGCAGGCCCATGGACATAGGCCGCACGGTCACGGACTTCCACATAGACCGTATAGTCGGGCTTATGGACATCCACCAGCAGCTCGGGGATAGCCTCGGCAATACGGCCGCCGATGGCCTGGGACAGCTGAATAGAATTCAGGGGAAAGCGCTTGTCCGAGCGCTTGGACTCCACCTTGAAGGAGCGTGCCATACGCAGGTCGTCCCCCAGATATTCCATGGCGGTATTGAAAATCGCATCCAGATCCTTGTCACAGGGACGGCAGCGGCAGAGGCTGACCACGCCGAAGATATAATGGCAGGCCTCCCATGCACCGTCTAAGTCGCAGGACTCGTTCTCCGGCTCAACATAAACCGTGGACTGGACGATCTTCACCTTAAAATCACCGAAGGGACGCATACGGCGGGACACATTGGTCTTTAAGCGGTTCTCAAACTGGAAGCGGTTGGCGCCCTTCAGAACGATCTCACCCAGCTTCAGCAAAAACATCTCATTCATTGTTATTCAAACTCCATTTCCTCTTGAAATTGCATATAGGTGCCATCGGCGGTCTCTGCCAGATAGCTCAGGGTCTTCATAATATCCTCGCAGAAATATTCCCTGTGCAGGGGAACAACGCAGGTAACCGACACCGAATTATCGTCGTCAATATGGACATTGGCCATAGGCGCACACTTGTTCATCAGGTTGACGATCTTCAGCGACTCGCAAAGCACCTCGGGGATGATTTTCAACACTTCCGGACACATCAGTATACATTTCTCCGTCTCATCTGCAGGAATGTGCACCACCAGGGGGATCTTCTCCATGGCCTCGCCCCGATATTCCATCATCAGAATATCGGCCTCGATGTCCGTAAAAATCACATTACGGCTCTGTAAATACTTGCGGAAAATCTGATAATAGTTAGCCATATTATTCCCACATCGCTTTCTGCAGACCGGGAGCCTCCCGATCGATGGTGGCTGCCATAATGCTGAGCATCTCCAGAATCTCATCACAGAAGGTATTGTCACGGATCTTCATGTCGTACTCCGCCAGAACCTCCAGATCGTTATCCAGACGGAAACGCACATAGTCGCTGCGGGAACTGGAATCATTGCACTCCCCCAGTCCGACCACGAAATTATCGTCATTAAAACGGGCAATCTGCATACCCAGCAGAGAGACCTTCTGGGGCTTCTCCTGATCAAAATAGACCAAAATGGGGATCTGCGCCAGATTCATGCCACGGTAGACGATGCGGACAAATTCCTCCTCCTGCACCGTATGGGAAATACGGCGCTGCTGCAAAAAGCGGATAAAGATCTCTTCATATCTTGTCATAGTTCTCTCTCCTTATGCCTGTGAATAGCGGAAATTACGGTAGCCGATGGCCTCGGCAATGTGATGAGGCTGAATCTCCTGAGATCCATCCAGATCCGCAATTGTCCGCGCGACTTTACGAATACGGTCAAAGCTACGGGCGGTCAAGCCCAGGGATTCATAGGCATCCTGCATCAGACTCAGGCAATCCTCATTGAGAGTGCAGTACTGCCGAAGCTGCGCCGTCTGCATCTGGGCATTGCAGCGGCAGGAATCGCTCCGGAAACGCTGCTGCTGCACCTTCCGTGCAGCCTCCACCCGTTTCTTCACCTCCGCAGAACGCTCTGCCACAGCATCGCCCCGCAGTTCTTCAAAATTCAGGGCCGGTACTTCCACAATAATATCGATACGATCCAGCAGTGGGCCGGAGATCTTGGAAAGATAGGCATTGATGGAGTTCTGAGAGCAGGAGCAGCGACCGGAGGGATCACCGTACCAGCCGCAGCGGCAGGGGTTCATGGCACAGACCAGCTGGAATTGGCTGGGATAGCTGGCGGTTCCGCTGGCTCTGGAAATATGTACCACACCATCCTCCAGGGGCTGGCGCATGACCTCAATGGTCTCCTTGCGGAACTCGGGGAGCTCATCCAGGAAAAGCACACCCCGATGGGCGATAGAGATTTCTCCGGGCTTGGGGTTGGAACCCCCGCCTGCCATACCCGCCATGGAGATGGTATGGTGGGGAGAGCGGAAGGGACGGTGGCGCACCAGAGGCTCATCAGGCGTGAGCATCCCCATGACGGAATGGATCTGGGTTACATCCAGCGCCTCCTCACGGGTCATGTCCGGCAGGATGGAGGGAAGACGCTTGGCAAGCATGCTCTTGCCGGAGCCGGGAGGGCCCACCATCAGCACATTATGAGAGCCTGCAGCGGCTATTTCCAGAGCTCTTTTTACAGTTTCCTGTCCCTTCACATCAGCGAAGTCCGGAAGAATACGATCCTCCTCCGGCGGAATCCACTGAGGCTCCGGCGCAATGGGGCGGCCACCGTTAAGATGTGCCACCAGCTGTGCAACATCATCGACGGGATAGACCGTAAGCTCCCCTGCCAGGGTCGCCTCCTTGGCATTGACCGCCGGGACATAGAGCGTATGAATCCCTGCCTTCTTGGCAGCAATTGCCATGGGCAGCACACCGGGTACGCCTCGCACCTGTCCCTCCAGACTCAATTCTCCCAGGAAGGCTGCACGCTCCCGTGGCGGCTTGCAAACATTGGCCGCACAGAGGATGCACAGCAGAATAGGCAGGTCATAGAGGCTGCCGCTTTTCTTGGTATCAGCCGGTGCCATATTCAGGGTAATGCGGCTCACGGGGAACTTGAAGCCTGCGGTCTTAATGGCAGCACGGACACGCTCCCTTGCCTCCTTGACCGCAGCATCGGGCAGTCCCACAATATCAAAGCCGGGCAAACCGCCGGAGATAAAGCACTCCACGGAAACCGTATAGCCCTTGATGCCGTTGAGCCCAAGAGATTCCAAATGACTGATCATAGTATCCCTCTTTTTCTGAATGGTATCCTTCAAAATCGCAAAATTCTCTTTGTATTATGATACTGCATTCTTCCGCAAATTACAAGAAGGCAAAATAAAAAGAGCCCGCAGAAACGGGCTCTTTTTTGCTTAGTTGAGGATATTTTCAATAAATCGCATCAGGATCGCTGCAACCTGTGCACGGGTGGCTTTCCCTTGCGGCTGAAGATACAGCGTGCCGCCCTCATCGCTGCCGTTGATAATTCCGGCTGCATTGGCCCAGGAAATCGCTTCAACCGCATAGCTGCTGACCGAGGATGCATCCGGGAATTTACCAAGTTCTACAGAGTCTTCCAAATCGTAGCCTTTCCATTTTCCGTAACGGAAAATTACCGTCGCCATCTGCTCTCGGGTGATCTCTCCGTCCGGGTCAAATTCGCCCTTGCCAACACCGTTGACTATCCCGTTTTCTGCAGCCCATTGTACTGCCTGGGAGTACCACAGCCCCGGCATCACATCGGTAAACTCACCGGATTTCTGCGCTGCAGGCTCGCCCTCCAGGCGCCACAGAACTGTCACCAGCATAGCCCGCGTCATAGCCTCCTCGGGAGAGAACTGAGCCAAGGCTGTCCCGGAAAACAGGCCGCTTTCATAGCAATACTCTACTGCATCAAAATACCAGGCATTGGAGGGAACGTCCATAAAAATCGACTCGTTGACCCCGATATAACGGAGAATGCCATACGTTTTCCCATCCAGAGTATAGCTGGTCTTCCGCTGCACACCGTTAGTAAATTCGATCTTCGTGTAATAGGATTCCTGATTCAGCTCTTCTCCTGCCGCATTTACCAAATAGTATCCTGTTTCACCGTTTCGGCGCATATTCAAAATACCATAGGACCGGGTGGGAGCAAAGTCTTGATAAATATACTCCGTGATCGGATTTCCATCCGAGCCACAGACAGCATATAGTCCATCCTTTTCTTGGAGAAGGACACCGTCCTGATAGGTCATATTCTGATCCGCTTCTACCTCAAACAGCAGTTCCCCTTCTGCAGAATAATAGTATAGCCTTTGGTCTTCTCCGATGGCAACCGCATATTCTCCATAAAGAAATGCGGAATAAATATCGTTAGCTTCACTTTCTACCAGAAGAGCACCGGACGCATCATATAGGGAAAATACCCCGTCCACTACTGCACCAAAGCCCTGTGCGTTTGGTTCGTCCACTACATGGGAATGTGTCTGAAGAATCAGCTTTCCTATTTCGATATTCAAAACATCCTCATTCGCCATATTGAAGATTCTATGCTTTGTGTCATTGACCGAAATATACATCAAGTTTTTCGTCAAAATGCCAAATTCTGAAGTCGTATAATCCTCATGAGACATAGAAGCTTTGGGCGCAGTGGTTTCAAGGAAGACATTCCCTGCCTCGTCGAACAGGTCAATATAATAGCAGGAATCTCCTGGGCCATATGCAAAAAATAGTGAACACTCAGGGATCCAAGTCAGAGAACCGTAGTGGCCAAGGAATTTACCGTTTGACAGATAATAATCATATCCGCCTCCGTTGCCACGATAGACCACCTTTTCTGTTGTTTCAATTCTTTTAATGGAGCTGCTTGTGGGATAAGGCAGGATCATTTTTCCGTCCCAAGTGCAGAAGTTATACTCATATATCTTGCCGCCCTCATTTTCATTGACGACACGGCGCAGAAGTGCGATGGAATCATCTGCCAGCCCATAAATCTCCCATCCGGAAGTGATCTTCGGCAGCTTCACCGGTATTCCGTTATGATAGAAGAAATCACGACTGTCGTCCTGATATTTTGCGACAAGATACATTCCCTCTACAGAAATGGAGCGATAAGCATACTCTGTAAGACGGACACCGCCAATGTACAGTGCGTAACCGCAGGCAAATTCTTTACATATGGAATAGGCATCTCCTGTAAGATACTTCACGTCAAAATACTCTGGCGGCAAGATCGTTCTTCCATATAGGTCAATCAGGCCTTCGTGGGTCGAGTCCTTCACATAAGCGGAATAATTCTCACCAACTCCCAAGGGTGAATGGGAAGGATGATCCTCTCTGGCAGGTGCTACAGGGTCACACAGAACCTGAACACGGGCAGATTTAGGGTCTGCACTCTTTTCCGATGCAGCTGTTTGTGCAGGATATATGGATGTCAGAACCAAGAAAGCAACCAATAGTGCCAGAATACGGATTTGTATATTTTTCATAAGCAACCTCCTGTAAGCTAATCGGATGTACTCTACAATTATAGTATAGCAATGACAAGCTACACTGTCAAGGAAATTAACGCAATTAAGAAAAAACAGATTATTTTTGTCGATTGGTGCGTTTTTCTGATTTACAAATCGAGAATTTAGTGTTAGAATAAACGTGTCTGCGAACAAATACTATATGGAGGTATTTTATCTTGGCAAGAAAACTGAAAACCATGGACGGCAATACCGCTGCCGCCCACGTCAGCTACGCATTTACTGAAGTAGCCGGCATCTACCCCATCACCCCCTCCAGCCCCATGGCTGACTACGTTGACCAGTGGTCTGCTCAGGGCCGGAAGAACATCTTCGGCAACCGCGTGAAGGTCGTCGAGATGCAGTCCGAAGCCGGTGCTGCAGGTACCGTTCACGGCTCTCTGGCCGCCGGTGCCCTCACCACCACCTACACCGCTTCCCAGGGTCTGCTCCTCATGATCCCCAACATGTACAAGATCGCCGGCGAGCTGCTTCCGGGCGTGTTCCACGTTTCTGCCCGTACTCTGGCTACCCACGCTCTGAACATCTTCGGTGATCACTCCGACGTCTACTCCTGCCGTCAGACCGGCTTTGCTATGCTGGCCGAGACCAACCCCCAGGAAGTCATGGATCTGGGCGCTGTCGCTCACCTGGCTGCCATTAAGGGTCGTGTTCCCTTCATCAACTTCTTCGACGGTTTCCGTACCTCCCACGAGATCCAGAAGATCGCTATCTGGGACTACGAGGATCTGCGCGAGATGACCAACATGGAAGCTGTGGAAGATTTCCGCAAGCACTCCCTGAATCCCGAGCGTCCCGCAATGCGTGGTTCTCACGAGAACGACGACATCTTCTTCCAGCACCGCGAGGCCTGCAACAAGTACTACAACGCTCTGCCCGCAGTGGTCGAGAAGTACATGGGCAAGGTCAACGAGAAGCTGGGCACCAACTATCAGCTGTTCAACTACTACGGCGCTCCCGATGCTGACCGCGTCATCGTCGCTATGGGTTCCGTCAATGACGTCATCGAAGAAGTCATCGACTACCTGAACGCTCACGGTGAGAAGGTCGGT
>JAZNVK010000059.1:0-38218 GCA_045592805.1 Faecousia sp. | reverse complement strand
GGGGGAGTATATCTGAAGAAAATATGGGTGGGAGCGGAACATTTGACGCAACAACCGGATCAAGCCCACTTTTCAACCTCGCTGAGGGAAACAAAAAATCCGAACACTCTCCCGATGAGGAAAAAGTTCGGATGTTTCTTGTATGGTGGACGATATAGGACTCGAACCTATGACCTTCCGCACGTCAAGCGGATGCTCTAGCCAGCTGAGCTAATCGTCCGTAGCGGGGTTTATTATATACAATGTTTTTCGTTTTGTCAAGAGAAAATTTGAAGTTTTTCGGAAATCTTCGCTTTTTCTTTTGGTGGGGGAACGAAAGCGCGGAGCATTTCGTCATATACTACAGAAAAGTCCCTGAGGGAAAGGCTTGCGTTTCCCTGAAAAGCGTGATATGATACAGACAATCCAACAAAGGAGGTCATTGCAATGGATGATGATATGAAGCTCTTCCCGGAGCAAGACCCGAATTTCACTGAGAATATTCCCGAGGAAGTGCCTGCGGCGGAGCAGAGCCCCTGCCCTGCTGAGCAGGAAACGCAGCCTTCGGATGATACCCAGGAAGCCCCTCCTGCGGGCGGTACGATTTTCTTTGTGCCGGACAAGCAGATCCGCGAAGCGGTGGTGGGGCAGAATTCCGGCGCGCTCCCGGAGATGACCGTAGAGAAAAAAGAGGATCCCCTGGACTCTGCCAAGGAGCTGCCCACCCTGTTTCCCAAGGATGTGATGCAGTTTCAGGAGCCGGAGGAGCTTCCGGAACCCACCGTGGTCAAGCGCCCTGTGTACAAGAAGCGGAAGGCGCTGCGGATCATTCTGACCATTCTGCGAATTCTGGGCAAGCTGGTTTTGGGCGTTGCCCTGGCCATTGTTGTGCTGGCGGTGGGTCTGGTAGGCTACCTGACCGTGACGGAGTATTCGCCTGCCCATGCGGAGCTGGCAGAGCGTGGTGCTTACAGCGCACGAAGCGCTGCGCAGAACCGACAGCTGCGCATTGTGAGCTTTAATACCGGCTACGGCGCTCTGGGCGAGGATGCGGATTTCTTTATGGACGGCGGCACCGGTGTCAATCCGGAGTCCCAGGAGCAGGTCAAAGCCAATATGCTGGGCATTGAGGGCATTCTTGCCCGTACCGACGGTGACATTCTGCTGCTGCAGGAGGTGGATACGGATTCCGATCGCAGCTACAATATGAACCAGTGGCTGCAGTATGAATACGATCTCCGCGGTTACGAGAGCCGTTATGCCCTGAACTATTCCTGCGAATATGTGCCCTACCCCCTGCCGGAGACCATCGGAAAGGTCAATTCCGGTGTAGCAACCTACAGCCGCTTTGATATTTCCTCGGCCTCCCGTTACAGCCTGCCCTGTCCCTTTGCGTGGCCCGTGCGCGTGGCAAATCTGAAGCGCTGTATGCTGGTGACCCGTATGCCCATCACCGATGTGACCTATGTGGACGACAACGGCGTGACCCGTCAGGAGCTGGTGGTGGTCAATGTCCACCTGGAGGCCTATGACGACGGCGAGGGCAAGGCAGAGCAGACCCGTCAGCTGATGGAGTTCATTGAGGCGGAATATGCCAAGGGGAACTACGTCATTGTGGGCGGCGATTTTAACCAGACCTTCCCCAATGCTGTGGGGATTTACCCCATTAAGGACACGGAGCTGTGGATGCCCGGTGTGCTGGAGGAGCTGCCCGAAGGCTGGCAGTACGCCTATGACGGATCTACCCCCACCTGCCGCCTGCTGAATCAGCCCTACGACGCCAGGGACAGCGCTACCCAGTACTATGTGATCGATGGCTTTATTGTCTCCCCCAACGTCACCGTAGACAAGGTAGAGACCCTGGACGAGGACTTCCTCTACTCCGACCACAACCCCGTGGTGATCGATATTACACTGAACTAAATAGAAAATGGACGGCCAAAAAGGCCGTCCGTTTTTATTTGCTCCAGAGGGCGCGCATGGCGTTGAGAATGGCGATAACCATAACGCCTACGTCTGCGAAGATAGCCAGCCACAGGCCGGCGAGACCCAGAGCGCCGACGATCAGGCATAAAAACTTGACCGCCAGAGAAAAAACGATATTCTGCTTCACAATGCGCATACACTTGCGGCTCAGGCGCAGAGCGGCAGCCAGCTTTCGGGGGTCGTCGTCCATAAGCACCACATCGGCAGCCTCGATGGCAGCATCGGAGCCCAGCGCGCCCATGGCAACGCCCACATCTGCTCTGGACAGAACGGGGGCATCGTTGATGCCGTCACCCACAAAGCAGAGTTTGTCTTTGCTCTGCTGCAGCAATTCCTCCGTCAGAATGACCTTGTTTTCCGGCAGCAGGCTGTGGTGATATTCCCGGATGCCCAACTGGGCAGCCACCTGCCGGGCGGCCTCCGGATTATCGCCGGTGAGCATCACCAGACGCTTGATCCCTGCGGTCTGCAGCTGCTTCATGGCATCCTTTGCCGTAGGCTTCAGGGTGTCGGTCAGCAGGAGCTTGCCCCGGTACTGACCGTCTATGGCCAGGTATACCGCCGTGGTCTCTTCCCGCTGCACCGACGGAACGATGCCGAATTCCTCCAACAGCCGCAGATTGCCTGCCAGAACCGGATGCCCGTCGATCTTCGCCCGTACACCTCTGCCCCGCAGCTCTTCCAGTTCCCGGATACGGCTGCGATCCGGCTGTTTTCCATAGGCGCGGAGAATGCCCTTGCCCAGGGGATGGGAGGAGGCGCTTTCCGCCAGGGCAGCGTATTCCAGCAGCTGTTCCTGAGCAAGACCCTGTGCCTCGATGACGCTTACGGTAAATTCTCCGCAGGTCAGAGTGCCGGTCTTGTCCATGACCACAGTGCGCACCCGGGACAGCACCTCCAGATAGTTGGAGCCCTTAATGAGAATACCCTGTCGGCCGGCACCGCCGATGGCGGCGAAAAAGCTCAGAGGAATGCTGATGACCAGAGCGCAGGGGCAGGAGATGACCAGGAAACTCAGGGCGCGGTAGACCCACTGACTCCACATAGGACTCTGTCCCAGCAGCAGGCTGACCAGAGGCGGACACAGCGCCAGAAGCAGAGCGGCGATGCATACCGCCGGAGTATAAAACCTTGCGAATTTGGAGATAAACTGCTCCGGCCTGGCTTTGCGATTACCGGCATTTTCCACCAGCTCCAGAATTTTGGATACGGTGGACTCCCCGAAGACCCTGGTAGTGCGCAGCTTTAGCAGGCCGGTCTCATTGACACAGCCGCTGATGACCTCGCTGCCTGCTTCTGCGGCACGGGGGAGACTCTCGCCCGTCAGGGCGGCGGTGTTCAGCAGGGAGCTGCCCTCCAGGACAATGCCGTCGATAGGAACCTTTTCTCCGGGCTGCACATAGATCTCCGTTCCCACGGGAAGTTCCTCGGGATCAACCCGAACCAGCATACCGTCCTCCATCACATTGGCATAGTCGGGACGAATGTCCATGAGGCTGGCAATATTGCGGCGGCTTTTGCCCACGGCGTAGCTCTGGAACAGCTCACCCAGCTGATAAAAGACCATGACCGCCACAGCCTCCAGATATTCGCCCGTTTTTCCCAGTGCCAGAGCGAAGGCGCCGACGGTAGCTACCGCCATAAGAAAGTTCTCGTCAAAGACCTGCCCGTGGAAGATGCCCAGAGCCGCCCGCCTGAGAATGTCATAGCCGACGATCAGATAGGGAATCAGGTAAAGACCGAAGCGCAGCCAGCCCTCTGCGGGGAGAAACTGCAGGATCACCACCAGCGCCGCTGCAATGATGATCCGCAGCAGGAGCTTTTTTTGCTTCCGTGTCATGGCTTACAGCAGGATCTCGCCGTCGGACACTGCTCTGCGGCAGTTCTTGACCACCTTGGCCATGACGGCTTTTTCGTCAGCACCTTCCGCGAATTCCACGGTCAGCTTCTGGGTCATGAAATTTACCACCGCAGAGGAAACACCCTCGGTCTGGGCAGCTGCACGCTCCATCTTGGCAGCGCAGTTGGCACAATCTACTTCGATCTTATATACTTTCTTCATGGTTATACATCCTTTCTCTTAAACAATTAAACAATCGTTTAATTGATACAATGATATTAACACAGTTTCCCTACCCTGTCAAGAACTTTTTTGAAAATGCTGTGACTTTGCACAAAAACTTTCCGGTTATTTAAGACAAAATCCCCATTTTTTATATTTACAAATTAAGGAAACAGTTGTATAATACCCCATAATTCAGACTTTCTACAGCAAGGATCTTCGGATCGGAAAGGAGGCGCCATGAAGGCGCGCATTGTCGGCGGCTTTGAAAAATTCCGCCATCAATTCCATAATCTGCGTCAGAAGCGCTTTGCCCGTCCCTGGCTGCTGCTGTTCTTTTTTCTCTACCTGCTGGATTGCGAGGTTGTGGTGCGGCTGCAATCCGCCCAGTTCTTCTGGTCGGAGGGCATGCTGCCCACTCTGTGCTACAGCGCCGCCTTTGCACTGCTGTTTTATGGGCTGTGCAGCGTTTTCCCTCCCAGGGTCAACCGTTTTCTGGAGCTGACGCTGGCCTGGGTGATCTTTATCTTCTATGCTGCCCAGTTTATATACAATTATAAATTCCATTTCTTCTTCTCCGCCTATTCCATGGGTAACGGCGGTCAGGTCCTGGAATTCTGGCAGATCATTCTCCATGCCATCGTGGTCAAGTTCCTGTATCTTCTGGCCATGCTGCTGCCGCTGCTGTTTTTAAGCATCTTCGGCTGCTGGTTCCGGGAGGAGAAGACAAACCGCCGGCCGTTGCGGCTGCTGCTGATTTTAGGGAGTCTTCTCTGCCACCTGCTGGTGAACTGGAGCCTGCCCATCTACGGCAAGGGACCCATGAGTCCCTACGATCTCTACCACGATACCAATGACCTCAGCAAGGGTGCTTACCAGCTGGGGCTTGCCACAGCCTTCCGTCTGGATGTGCAGCGTCTGATCTTCGGCTTCCACGGCGGTGAGCTGGAGGAGGAGGAAATCCCGGAAGAGCTCAGCGAGGAGTGGACAGAGCAGACGGAGGAGCCGACCAGTGAGCCGCTCCTGCCCGTTCCCACAGAGCCGGAAGAAGAACCGCCGGAGTACAATATCCTGCCTATTGATTTCGAGGGCTATCTGGCGGAGGAAAGCGACGAGACCGTTGCGGAGCTCCACCGCTACTTCAGCCAGCAGCTCCCCACGGAGAAGAATGAGAAAACCGGCATTTTTGCCGGCTGCAACCTGATCCAGATCACAGCCGAGGGCTTCTCCCATCTGGCCATCGATCCGGAGCTGACGCCCACCCTGTACCGTCTGCAGAATGAGGGTATGCAGTTCCCCAATTTCTACACCGCCTACTGGGGCGTGTCCACCTCCGACGGCGAGTATGTAAACCTCACCGGCACCATTCCCAAGTCCGGTGCCTGGAGCTTGCAGGAGACGGCGGATAATGCCATGCCTCTGACCATGGCGCAGCAGCTCAAACGTCTGGGCTACAGCGCCTATGCCTACCATAACCACGATTACGACTACTACCATCGGGAGCAGAGCCACCCCAACCTGGGCTATATCTACCGCGCCCTGGGCAACGGTCTGCCCATTACGGAGCAGTGGCCGGAATCGGATATTGAGATGATCGATGTCTCCACTGCGGACTATGTGGATAAGGAGCCCTTCCATGTCTACTATATGACGGTCTCCGGCCACCTGGAGTATGTCTTTGACGAGGACAAGAACGCCATGGCCTGCAAGAATCAGCACCTGGTGGAGCATCTGCCCTACAGTGAGGCGGTGCGTGCCTATCTTGCCTGCCAGATCGAACTGGATCGGGCGGTGGAGCTGCTGCTGCAGCGTCTGGAGGAGGCGGGTGTGCTGGAGAATACCGTCATTCTGCTCTCCGCCGACCACTATCCCTACGGTCTGACTCTGGAGGAGATGGGTGAGCTGGCGGGACACGAGATCGACCCCCAGTACGAGATCTACCGCAATGCCTGTATTATTTATAAGGAGGGCATGACGCCGGAGGTCATTGAGCGCCCCTGCTCCTCTCTGGATCTGCTGCCCACCATGTCCAACCTCTTCGGTCTGGATTTTGACAGCCGTCTGTATATGGGTCAGGATATTTTCTCCAATGTGCCGCCCCTGGTGCTGTTCTGCGACCGCAGCTGGCTGACGGATTTCGGCGCTTATGCCACCTTAACAGAGACCTACACCTCCTACGACGGCGAGCCGGCGGATCAGGAGATCATCGACTATTATAATGATGTGGTTGCCAACTCCTTCCTGGTGTCCCAGTGGGTGCTGGAGACAGACTACTGGCGCATCCTGTTCGGTGACAATCTGCCCCCCGGAGACCCTGTCCCGGTCGTGCCCGAGAAACCCATCGGAAAGCCGAACGACAGCTGGATCGTCAAGGAATAATCATCAAAACACCCTGCCACGGGCATCCCGTCGGCAGGGTGTTTTTTGGCTTGTTGAAAGGAAAAATGCAGCATGAGATGCAATTTTTCTACATTCGTCTAATAAAACGTTGACATGGCAATGAGTTTGTGGTAAACTTTATGGGAAAGGGGTGTCGCCTGTGAACGAGAAACCGATATTTCCTGCCGACCGTGTCCCTGACAGCTATCTGCCGGAGAAGGTAAAGCACCTGGGCCTGTTTTCCTTTGGTCTTGCGGCCCTTTGCGGCGGACTTGCCATTGTGCTGCGGGGCATTTGGTTGTTTTTAGCAATTTGTGCGCTGCTGCTGGTTTGCCTGGGCGTGATCTCGATCCTGTGGCATAAAAATCAAGCGGTGCTGCTCCTGTCCGAGGAGGAGCTGCTCTACCGCAGCCTCTGGGGGACGGTTTACCGGCTGAAATGGTCGGATCTGGTGGAGAAACGCCGAAATATGGACTCCGTGACCCTGGTTTTTCCCCAGAAGAAGGTGCACATCGAGCAGATTGCCATTGTGTCCCCGGCGCTGCGCAAGCGGCTGGGCGATGTGAGCTTTAAGCCCTCCGGAAGTCTGTGAGGGATATGATAAAGGAACAAGCTATCTGAAAAGGAGTGTTACAACATATGAGAATTGCAGAATCTGAGAGAAGGGTATTGACCGTCCTCTGGGAGCATGGCCCCCTGATGGCCAAGGAGATCGCTGAGTATCTGAACGACCAGCTGGGCTGGAAGAAGGCCACCACCTACACCATGCTCACCCGCTGCGCAGAGAAGGGCTACATCCTGAGAGAGAACCCCCATTTCCGCTGCACAGCCCTGCTGACCAAGGAGCAGGTGCAGCAGCAGGAGACCGACTACCTGCTGGAGAACGATTTTAACGGCTCGGCAGACCTGCTGGTGGCCTCTCTGGTCAGCCGCAAGAAGATGTCTGTAGACCAGCTGCGTCAGCTCCATGAGCTGCTGGCGCAGATGGAGGCTGATAAGTGAGCGCACTTCTTACCGCCGGCATCACCGGAGCGATCCTGATCGCTGCCATCGGCCTGTTGCGGCTGCTCTTTGCCGCACAGCTCAGCAGAAGGGTCTTTCTGGTGCTGTGGCTTTTGGCGGTAGTGCGGCTGCTGTTGCCCATTTCCCTCCCCTCTCCTACCAGTATCTATAATCTGCCGCTGTTTTCTCAGGAGGAGACAGGGGCGCAGCTTCCTGCGCCTCAGCAGACTGCCCCGGTGACGGTAGCAGAGCCCGTACAGCCGCTTCCTGTCGGGGAGCAGGTGCCGGTGATTCTGCCTCCGGTGGAGGAGACACCCGGTCTCTCTCTGACGCAGCTGCTGACCATCATCTGGGCGGCAGTGGGGACAGGGCTGTTTCTGGCCTTTGAGCTGCGGCACCTGATCAACCGTCGCCGCTACCGCTTCAGCCTGCCGCTGCCGGAGGGAGTCTCTGTGCCTCAGGGTCTGCGGGTGCGGATGCTGGACGGGCTTTCTACGCCCCTGACATACGGCATCTTCCGCCCTACGGTGCTGATCCCCATCCACTGCACACAGCAGCCGGAGCAGCTGCAGCATATCCTGCTCCATGAGCAGGCCCATATCCGCAACTGGGATCTGCCCAGGAAGCACCTGTTTCTTCTGACCGCCTGTATCCACTGGTTTAATCCGATGGTGTGGCTCATGGTGGTTCTGGCCTTTGAGGATATGGAGGTGCGCTGCGACGCTGTAGCGGTGCGCAAGCTGGGCGCACAGCAAAAGAAGGCTTATGCCCGTACCCTGGTCTCTGCGGAGACCGTACGGCTGAACGACCTGCTTCTGAGCAATTTCTCCCAGAGCACCACGTCCAGACGGCTGAAGGCGCTGATCCATCTGCGCCACCGTCCCCTGATCAGCGGGTTGGTCTGCGTTGTTCTGGTGCCGGCGCTGACTCTGGGCTTCCTGACGGGGCCTGTGGCGAAGGCCGCGCCTGAAGAAGCTGCAGTGGAGCAGCCTGTGCAGACAGAGCTGCTTTCGCAGCAGACGGAGCAGGATTTCTCTGCGCCTGAGACCGAGGAGACCTATATCTCCGTGCCGGAGAATCCCGTGGTTCCCACCGTTGCCGTTGACCGCGTGGACGTGGATTCCATGGGCGCTGCGGAGGAGACGCAGATACAACGGGTTCCGGAGCGAACCACAGAGCCGGAAACTGAGGCCGATCAAACAGACAGCGGAGATTCCTCCTACGACCAATTTGATCCCTACTACTATATGCGTTTGGCCACGACCAAAGTGGATTTATACTATGCCCCCACCACCGTGCTTGCTGTAGGGGAGAGTACGAATTTTAGACTCTATACATCCCATCAGGGTACGTTCTATACCGATCGCCCGGATCTGATCTCCATGGAGAGCGATTTTGATTCGCTCCTTTCCTATGTGGGTTGCTACCAGGTCACCAACTATCCTTCCGGCTGTTTCCTGCGCGCCAGACTGAAGGTCACCGCCCTTGCAGAGGGCTCCGCTACGGTCTACCTCAGAACCAACGGCATTACCTTTACGCTCTTCACAATTGTGGTTACGGGGGAACAAACCCTGATAGAGATGCCTCCCCTGAGCTGAATAAATAACGCAGCGCCTCCGTCTAAGGACGGGGGCGCTTATTTTACCAGGAGAGAATGGTTGTTTTCAGTTCTTCCGTGTCCAGCACGCCCTCAGCGAAGCCCTTGCGTACCAGTGCCTCGGGGAGATACTCGTCGTATTTGTCGAAGAGGGGCAGCTCCCCGGGGTATACCAGCTCCAGCGGATCCAGAGTCTTCTGGATCTCCTCACGGACAATGCGGAAGAAATCCTCCGGCGAGACCTTCATGGTGAACTGCATGTAGTAAGGCCGTGCGGAGTCAAAATTCTTCAGCCCCAGCCGACCTGCGCAGCGGATCTTCAGGAAACGCTCCATGGCCAGGAAGGTATAGGTTCCCACCCAGGGCAGCAGACACCACATATTGCCGCCCAGACAGATCAGAGGCGTTTCCGTTGTGCCGGAGCGGTTGGCGGTAAAACGTGCCTGTTCCAGCCGTGCCACAGCATTTTTCATCAGATAGGGGTAGCTGCGCTCCTCCTGCAGCACCTTGCGCATACGCTGCAGGATTTTGGTGTGCAGATCCCCGGGACACTGGCCGAAATAGGCGGGGATACTGCCTCTGACCTGCTCGCAGTAGACCAGATGCCGCTTGTGATCCACCTCCAGCACCTCCCAGACGTGGCCGGCAATGGCCAATTTCTCCCCTACAGGCGGCGGCAGCACCACCGTACCCAGCTCCTGGGACTCGCTGCGGACGGTGTATTCCTCGCTCTCCACAAAAACTCCGTAGAATTTGAAGGAGTTCACCACCCGTTCGCCCGCCAGGGAGACCATCAGGCCGCCCTGTTCCGTTCTTTGAATGTGGTCGGTTTCGATCAGATGGCGCAGCAGGACTTTATAGTCCTCCTGGCTCACCCGACGGAAATAGCTCAGACCCAGCACCCGATCCGCCAGCGCACGGGGCGATAATTCGCCGCAGGAGGCCAGAGTGGACATGGTCTGGTGGTACAGCAGGCTGTAGGGCAGCCGCTCCAGCCGAGGAGGCTCGCACCAGCGTTCCTCCAGGTATAGCTGCACCAGAGAGATGCCCTGCAGCAGCTTCCAGGGAATGGTGGTGGGCAGCATGGCTCTGGCCTCCGGCTCGTCCTCCCGCATGACAAACCACATCTCCGGGGGACTCTCCCGCCGTCCCGTGCGCCCCATGCGCTGCAGGAAGGAGGAGACCGTCCAGGGCGCATCGATCTGGAAGGCACGCTCCAGCCGCCCGATGTCAATGCCCAGCTCCAGGGTGGCGGTGGTCACGGTGGTCTGATACTGGGACTCATCCTTCATGATATCCTCGGCGGTCTCCCGATAAGAGGCGGAGAGATTGCCATGGTGGATCAGGAAACGGTCGGGCTCGTGCTGCTTCTCGCAGTAGCCACGGAGTGTGGTGGTGACGGTCTCGCACTCCTCCCGGGAGTTGACGAAAACCAGGCACTTCTTGCCCCGGGTGTGCTCAAAAATATAGCTCAGGCCGGGATCGGCATTTTGAGGCGCTTCGTCGGTCTTTTCCTCTAAAACCGGCAGCGCTCCGGCGATCTCCCTGCCCTCGGCGGCCTGCACATCCTTCACATAGAAATGCTCCATGCTCAGCCGCCATTTGCCGCCCTTTGCCTCGATTCTGGGGATCACCGTATGTCTGCCTGTACCCTGAGACAGGAATTCACCCGTCTTCTCCGGGTCGCCGATGGTGGCGGAAAGGCCGATCCGTCGGGGATTCACCCCCGCAATGCGGCTCAACCGCTCAATGAGGCACAGGGTCTGGCCGCCACGGTCGCCACGCAGCAAGGAGTGCACCTCGTCAATGACCACAAAGCGCAGATCCCCAAAGAGCTTGGGGATGGCGCTGTGCTTGTGCAGCAGCATGGCCTCCAGGGACTCCGGCGTGATCTGCAGAATGCCCGAGGGCTTCTTCATGAGCTTGGCCTTGTGGCTCTGGGCCACGTCGCCGTGCCAGTGCCACACGGGGATCTCTGCCTCGGCGCAGAGATCGTTGAGTCGGGAGAACTGGTCGTTGATCAGCGCCTTCAGCGGGCCGATATAAATGCAGCCCACAGAGGAAGGAGGATCCTCCGCAAAGAGGCTGAGAATGGGGAAGAAGGCGGCCTCGGTCTTGCCCGAGGCGGTGGAGGCGGTGAGCAGAACATTCTCGTCGGTGTTGAAAATGGCATCCCCGGCCGCTACCTGAATGGCTCGCAGATTTTCCCAGCGGTTGCGATAAATGAAGTCCTGCACGAAGGGTGCATATCGCTCAAAAACGCTCATAATCTACCTCTTATAGCTCAAATTCCGCAAATTCCTGGTGAGTTGCCTCCTCATTCACCGCATTTTGGGCGAAACGGAAGCTGTCGCTGCCCAGAAGCTCCCGTACCTTCAGCCTGGGATTCTGGTACACAATGTCCAGCACCTCGATGAAATCACGGATCACCTCACGGGGCGTGATGTGGGTGTCGGCGCCGATACGGGCAAATTCAATGGCAATGAAGTCCACCATGTCCTGCTGGGTGACGATCTGGGAGTATTCGTAGAGTCCGGCATGGATATCGGCCAGCTTCTCAATGAGGATCAGCATCTCCTCGTTGGTCAGGGGCAGCAGGCGGATCACGGGGGAGAGCAGGTCTTTATGCACCCCGGAAAAATGCCCCTCTGCCAGACGGGAGCGCAGCGCCTCGTAGCTGTAAACGCCCCGACGGGGATCCTCCATGCACTGGGGCGTGCCGCAGAGGATGAAGCCCAGATGGCTGGCCTTGCCCTGCATGGCATCGTTGTACATGGTGAGGATTTTTTCGTAGTTATACTGTCGGGTGATGGCATGGGGGATCTTGTAAATATTCACCAGCTCGTCAATGAGCACCAGCATACCGCTGTAGCCTGCCTGCTTCAAAAAGGCGGCGAACAGCTTCAGATACTCGTACCAATCGTCGTCGGTGATGACGATATTGACACCCAGCTCCTGCTTTGCCTCGGTTTTGGTGGGATATTCCCCACGGAACCACTTGAGCACCCTGGCCTTCTGCATCTCATCCCCTGCCAGATGCGCCCGATAATAGAGGGTCAGCAGACGGGCGAAATCGAAGCCGTGCACCATCTCGTTCAGGGCGTGGATCACGGCGGAGATCCGCTGCTCCACTGCCGCAGCCAGGGCGGGATCGCCCAGCCGCAGGCCGCTACTCTCCAGCGCCTCCTGCTGCACATTGTTGATCCAGCGGTCTAAGATCAGGCTCAGAGCGCCGCCCTCGGGCTTGGTTTTGGTGGACATATTGCGGATCAGCTCTTTGTAGGTGGCAAGTCCCTGACCACGGGTACCCTGCAGCCGCCGCTCGGGTGAGAGATCCGCATCCACCACCACGAAATTCTTAGCCATGACATAATTGCGAATGGTCTGCAGCAGGAAGCTCTTGCCGCTGCCGTACTTGCCCATAATAAAACGGAAGGAGGCGCCGCCCTCAGCGATGATCTCTACGTCACGCAGCAGAGCGTCGATCTCCGCCGCCCGTCCCACGGTGATATACTGCAGACCCACTCTGGGAACGACGCCGCCCTTCAGGGAGTTGATCAGGGTCTGTGCGATTCTTCTCGGTAATTTCATTGTGCTACCATCTCTTTCAGTTCGTCCATATAGTCTTCGATCACTTCCGGCGTGTCCAGCAGAACCGTGTCCAGGAAGATATCGTATAATTTCTCGTTGATGCCGTCCACCAGTACGGACAGCAGCTGTCCCTCGGCCTGTACCCAGCCCAAACTGCCGCCGTAGAGCAGGCAGCGCAGCAGACGCAGCTCATTTTCCTTCAGGGGAAGTTCCTCCGAAGGCTGGGCGGGTGCTTCTACGGGGAGCGCTTCCGGTATTATTTCTTCCTCTTCCTCCTCCACCGTCAGCTTCTCCCGGGTCACCGCCGCCTCCCGGCGGATCTGCTCCAAGACCGAGTAGTCAATGCGGAGCTTTTTCGCCTCGGCCGCCTGTTTCTCTGCCAGAAGGGTCTGTACCTCTTCACGGATCAGTTTTAGCAGCCATTTAGCCTCGTTTTCCGCCTTGATGGGATGCTTGTAGGCGTACTCCTGCCGCATCACCGCATCGATGGTCTTGAGAATATGCTCCAGCTTGCCCCCGGAATTGGAGAGGAAGGCGTACTTCTCCACCGACCACAGACCGCTGCGGCAGCGGTACACGCAGCACTCGTCCAGCACGTACTCCCGGTTGCGGTTCTTCAGCCAGTCGGAGAACACCGCACCGTCAAAAAGCCGCACCCGATACTCTCCACGCTTGCCGAAGAGCTGCTGCACCAGGCCGTACTTGGCTCGGCTGTTGTAATGCTCCCACATTTTCTTCAGCACCCCATAGATCACCCCATCGCAATCGGCGCTGTAGGCGGCATAGAACTTGGAGCGGCTCAGCCATTTGGGTGCCAGCTGTTTTACTGCATAGAGTACTTTGCTTTGGCTCTGCTCCCGAATATGCTCCAGCACCGCCAGACTGCGGTCAAAAAGCACCTGGGGATGCTCTGCCAGCAAATTGGGGTCCAGATCGTAGTAGATTACATAGTCCCGAAGCCAGCGATCCAGATAATTGCAGATCCCCGGGTCTATCTGACCGTAGGCTCTTTGAAAGTCTTTCAGCTTTTCATAGCCCTCCATGGGGGACTCCACCCCCACCTGATGGAGCAGCTCATAGATATAGAGAAAGGCAAAGCTGAGGGAGGTCTTTTCCATTTGCCCACGGCGGAGCTTTGTACGCCAGGTGAAATAGCCCCGCAACTCCCTGTCGCTGAGGGCGGCATAGGTGGGGTAATAGCGCTGCACCTCACGGTCGTAGGGGCAGTTGTCCTCGTAGTTGGCCAGGAGCTTGGCCTGCTTGAGAAACAGCGCCTCTGCCGATTGATGGACATTGACCTTGCCGCTCTCTAAAGAACGGGCGGTGCGCAGCAGGCTGGGCAGCTTCTCCTCCGGCGGTCGGGAGCGGATGGGCGCATCCCGATACACCGTGGAATAGAACCATTCCATAGCTTTTTTCATGCGGTTGGAATCCAATAACGCCCACTCCTTTCGACCATTTGTTTGCATATATGATACTATATTTATATAGTATAGTCAAGAAAAAAAGCCGCCCCACGGAGAATTCCCGTGGGGCGAAGAAAGGATTGTTTATGGCAATCTTATGGAAATAATTCAGACTTTATTGCCAGCGAATCCGTAGTGAATGCCGCATCTTTCCAACACGCTATAAGGAGCGAAGACGAGAGGTAAATTCCTTTCCTGTAATTAGATAGTGAATGGATACATCAAAATAATCTGACATTTTAACGAGCATTTGTAAATCTGGGCTGCGTTTACCATTTTCATAATAAGACAATGCTTCACGACTAATATTTAAAGCAAATGCCACCTTTAGTTGACTGTAGCCTTTTTCTTTCCTGATTTTAGAAAGTCCTATCATCTTCATGCCAAATCCCCACGATTAAGGTTTTTATAAAGAAAGTCTTGACAAGATTGTAACATTTTGTTACTATAATAATGTAACAGTTTGTTACAGCGGCGATATATACGAAAAAATCAGAAGAAAGGAAAAACAAAATGAGTAAAACAAAAAGAGTCGATAAAACTAGAAATGGTAAATTCAGAAAAATGTGTATTTGGGTAGTAATTGTGATCCTGTGTTGTAGTGTGCTTGCTGCCTGTTCTCCATTTTTGGGCAATGGAGGTTCAACAGCATTAGCGCCTCAAAAATCAAATCACAGCGTTCCCAATCAGCTTGTACTACAAGATATCCAGGATAAATTTCGTGGGAGAGATGTGCTCTTTAGTGATATTGAACATGAATTTGATGACGATACATATATTGATACCGTTAAAACAGTGGTTATGGAAAGAGAAGAGTATCATACCGACTATCTAACCGCAACGGCGATGTATCGATACAATAAATCCAATGATACGTGGGACTTATATAAAGACTTTAAGTATTCTGATAAACGCAGAGAGTACAAGTCAACGGCGTTTATTGGACATTGGGAAGGATATTTTAAAAATACCGGAAGATACGATGTAAATATATCTGCGGTGGACTTTGACAAAAATACGATAACAGGATCGTTCCGTGTTTCAGCTTATGATTATTATGGAGCCGGGGATGTAGATCTCTTTGTAGAAGGAGAGTACAAGATGGAGGCTGGAAGTTACTATAGCGTTAGCATCGAGGAATCCGGCTACACACTTACATTCAAATTAGATGAATATGGCTTCCACGGAGTAAGATTTGAGTAGGCATAAGTCTGTTCACTTAGAACCAATGCCTCTCTGACATGATATCTTGCAATCCGCTATTCTATATAATGCAGAATTAAAGCAAAAGAAATACTGCAAATCAATAAAGCGCCGCCCAAACTCCTTTCAGAGGGAGTTTGGAGGCGCTTTTTAGTATAACCCCCTGAAGAAAAGCTCCAGGGAAAGGCTGCCCCACGGAGAATTCCCGTGGGGATATGGCATCAGAGCTTTTGGCTGTAGTCGCCTACAAAGATCCGGCAGCTTTTGCAGATATCTGCAGGGACGGCATTGGTCATGGCGGCGGTATCGGAGGAGACGATCTCGGTCTCTTTCTTCCATAGCTTCCATAGGCTGATGCCGGCCTTTTCCACCCAGAGAATATCGGTTTTGCTGTCAGCCTGCAGGAAACCGGGCTGCATCTCAGCGCCGCATTTCGGACATCTCATGGAACTCACCTCCCAGTTGAAAAATCAAAATTCGCTCCCGAGGGTCTTTCCCTTGAAACAGATCCTCACATTCGATCTCGTCGTAAAAATCCAGCTCCTCCACGGTCATGAGATAGGATACATACTCGTCAGAGGGGTAGTAAAAGAACAGAAACATCTCCCGTGGCGCCTCATACCAGGAGGCCAGGATTTTCCCCATCACTTTCCGCAGGATCTCCACGGAGAAGGGGTTGAAGAAGTAGCAGTGATCCACCGACGGCGGAACCCTGTACTGCTCCGCCCTTGTGGGTACAAATTCCGCCCGGGCCTGGGCGGTCTTTTGGTTCTGCAGCGCCGCCTGATAGATCCGGGCATCATATTCAATGCCGATGGTTTGGATCTTCCGCTGCTCCCCCAGAAAAAAGCCTACCCGACCCTTGCCGCAGCCGTAGTCCAGCAGCGTATCCCCTTCACGGATCAGGCCAAACTCCGCCAGCCGCTCCAGCACGCAGTAGGGCGTGGGCTCGTAGGGGTAGCGGTACTCGTCGGCATTGCTCTCGTCCCGGCCGGCTGTCCGGATCTGCAAACGCTGATCCCAGGCGGCTTCCTTATTCTGTGAAATCGATCTCATGGCAGGAAAAGTCTTTCTCTAAAATCGAATCGTCCTCCACATCCGAAAGAACAGAATCCCGAAGGGTAATGTTTTCGTATGTAAGCTGCATATTGTGCCTCCGTTTCTGCTGATATGAATAATCTACGGATCAAGTTCAATCTCAATGCAATGGGCAAACTCCAAATTCGGAAGGCTCCTGGGGGGCTTTACGGAAAAGTCCCAGACGCTTATAAAACCACCGACGGTGAGCAAATTGCCTTCTAAATGAATATCGTTGACACAGAAGTACTCGTGGCCGTTTGTAAACTCCCTGTGGGAGAAAGCGGCTTTCGTCTCCAGGGTTTCCGCCTGAAGGATCTCCCAGCGCCTTGCGGTGACCTGGCAGACGATGTGCCTGTGGTCAATGGCCGTAAAGCCCCAGGCGGTGGCAGGCCGCTTTTCCTGAAGCACTTCCCCCGTGTGAATGTCCAGCAGCTGCAAGGCCTGCTCCCGCCGGTGGCACAGGATCGTGCTGTCATTCACAAACAGGCTTGTAATGCCACGCTTGCTTTTGCTTCTCCAAATCAGTTCGCCGCTGCGGGCATCCAGGCAGAACAGGCCCCTTTCCCAGGTCTGTGCAAAGACGTATTTTCCGTCAGAGGAGACCGCCACCCCAAACTGATTAAGATAGGCGGCAACGATCCATTTGCTCGACCACTGAGCACGGCTCCCGTCCGCAAACAGCACCGACACAACCGGCAGATCGGCAGGATCAATTGCAATCAGCCGAATACCGCCTGCATCAAAGGCAGTAACAAAGTGATGACGGAACAGGCGATAATTCTTATGAAAAACCACACGACCGTTTTCCACGGTCTGCTTGTACAGCTGATCCATTAACCCATCCCCTTTCCCGTTCGATCTGCTTTCATTGTACTATAAAGGCAGACAGATGTAAAGAGAAACAGCAGGCCTCCTTTCGGAAACCTGCTGAAAAAATCAGTTTAAGCTGTTTTTCCTACGCATTATATAGCGGCTGCCGTGGACAATTTGGGTGACTTCGAAGCCCAATCTCTTGTACAACGAAACTGCTCGTTTGTTTTCGATGAAGACATACAGCATCACAGGGGCGCTGACGGATGCACAGCATTTTTTGATAACGCCTGAACCAATCCCTTGATTTTGAAATTCTGGAAATACATACAGGTCATCTATTTCAAACTGTCCATCATCATTTTTATAGAAATGATAATACCCCGCCTTTTTTCCATTGGCATAGACCACGTTGTATTTACTGATGGAGGCTTCGATCTTCCGCCGTACCCAATTTATCACCCTGTCATAGTCAATGGTCTCCAAGCGCTCGTAGCGGTGGATCAGTTCCTTGCAACGGGCATAAATGGGCTCGATATCCTCCGGCTTTGCCGCCTGATATGTGATGTTCATACGCTACCGCCGATCCTTAGTTTTTTGTATTGGGCTTTTCATAGACATAAAGCAGGGCAGAGCCGTCCTCATAGCGGTGATGGCAGTAATACCCCGCCTTTTGAAATGCCTTTTGAGAGGCAAGATTTTCCGGGAAGATCACGGCCTCGCTTCGCTCGATGGGAGCGCCGATGATCTCCTCGCTTTCCAAAAGCGCCTGCAAAAGCCTCGTCCCGATGCCGCAGCCACGCTTTTTCGGATCCACAAGAAGCTCCATGATCAATATCGTCCGCTCCCGTCGGCAAAAGGCCGCAACCGCCAGAGGAATGTCTTTTTCAAACACGACCTTGCACCAGAAATTCTCCCCCGGGACAAAGCCCTCTTCCTTCACCCAGTATTCATAAAAACTGTGAAAGCCCTCGTCCAAGCCCGTAGCCGCAACCGCCTGCTCATCCAGCCACGTCTCAACAAAAGCCATCCCACAGGGCTCATAATCCTGCCAGCAGTAATTCATCATTTTAATGTCCTTCTCAATCCACTATTTCGGATTGATACGATATCCTCCTTTGATAATCAAATGGTTATCCAATATCGTCTCAGCAAATGTTGTCCCTCTGCATCGTTGTAGGCTTCTATGGTATCTTTCCAGATACCACCCAATGCTTCACATACATGAATGGAGGCTTTATTTTCGTCGTTGATCGTCAGTAACACTTTTTCCATTCCGTGCTGCTTTGCAAGTTCCAATCCAAGGCGAAGAATCGCTTTGCCATAGCCTTTTCCTTGCTCTGAAACTCTTACTGCATAGCCAATGCTTCCAATGTCCAGCATTACCTTTTCTGGGAAGTCCGTTCTGAGTTGAAATTCTCCTATGAATTTGCCGTTGTCAATTGCCCAATAGTGAAAACTGACGGGATGGCCTTCCACCAATCCCTGTTCTTTCCTGTCATACCATGATTTGGTACGAAAAAACCATTCATCATCAATATTCTTTGGATTTGTGGGTTTGAAATAGATAACATGGTTATCATACAATTCCTGACAATATTCTTTGTATCCCCTCACATATTCCGGACATCTTTTTATCAGTTTCACCATGCAGCTACCTCGTCAAATTCGAGTTTAGACTATCGGCTTTCCTAAGCTCTTCAGCAAAGCGAACAAGTTTGCGAGTTTGTCATTGCGAACCAGTGCGCACTCTGGTGTGGCTCCGCAGCTGTCAGCGACGAAGGGGCGCTACAGATGCGGCGTACCCCTTGCGGGTGCAATCCGTTTTCCTTTGGTGCGGCCCTGAAATATAGGTACCAAAAGGAGAAGCGGATTGCCACGTCGGAGCATTGCTCCTCCTCGCAATGACAATTCTGTAACACTTGAAGCAATATGACGAACTTGCTTACTAAAGCAGATAGTCTAAAGTAGGGTTTCTTAACTGGCTTTATTATAGCAAGAAGCTCCGTGAATTACAATATGACAAAGGTCTAAAATAGAGAAAAAGCACCCGCCGAAGCGGATGCCTTAATCGTCTTTTATAGATGTACACCTATATTGACGTATTGGAGTTAAAGCGTGCGTTCCATAAAAATCTCATCCCAAGGGGGAGATACCTCTACAAAACCGAACTGTTCAAAAAGCTTTCTGGAAGCATCATTTCCTTCAACATAGCACATTGAGACCTTCTGATATTTTCCTTCGTCTCTCATTGCGTCCAGAACAAGACCTACCGCCGCTTTCTCTATACGCATATCATTCCACACGCATCATACGATAGCCGACACCGATATGCGTCTGAATATATTGGGGCGACTCAGGCACCATCTCCAGCTTCTTGCGAAGTGTTGCCATAAACACACGGAGCGATGCCACATCGTTATCCCAACTGCTGCCCCAGACCTTTTGGGTAATGAAGGTATGCGTCAGCACCTTGCCCACGTTTTGCGACATCAGACAGAGCAATTTATACTCAATCGGGGTCAAATGCAATTCTTCCTCACCGAGGAAGGCACAGCCTGCGGCATAGTCGATCCTGAGTTTTCCGTTTGTAAATACAGATTCATTGGCTCCGGTGTTTGCCTGCATCATAGCAAGTCTTCGGCTTGTTACACGGAGACGGGCGAGCAGCTCTTCTACCGAGAAGGGCTTTGTCAAGTAATCGTCCGCTCCGTTATCAAGCGCCTCAATCTTATCGCTGTCCTCACTTCTGGCACTGATCACGATGATGGGCATATTGGACCAGGTACGGATCTTCTTGATGATCTCAACGCCGTCCATATCCGGAAGCCCAAGATCCAGAAGAACGATATCCGGATTGCAGGTGGATGCCTGACGTATCGCTTCTTTGCCGTTTTCGGCTATGATATGCTTGTAATCGTGGGCTTTTAACGTGGTGGTAATCAGATTACGCACCGGCGCGTCGTCCTCCACCACCAGTATCTGTAATTTATTCATTAATGTTCACCTCTCCTGATGGGATGGTAAATGTAAAAATACTGCCATGAGGCAGATTGTCCGTCAGGGTTATTTCTCCGCCGTGTGCATGAATAATCGACTTGCACAATGCTAAGCCAAGTCCGAGACTTCGGCGGCTGTCTGCAATTCTGTTATCCCCGGTATAAAACATTTCAAATACACGGGACTTCATGGGATCCGGAATACCGTTTCCGTTATCGGCAACGCAGACCGAAACAAAGCCCTCTGTTTTTTCGGCTGTAATGTTGATGTCAGAAGCGGCGGGTGTATATTTGATGGCATTGTCTACCAGATTGATAATGACTTGAATGATGAGCTTGGCATCCATACGGGCAAGCAGCAGCTCGTCTCTGCATTCAACGCTGATGTTATGCTCGACACCCTTGCGGTTGATATGTTTCATCGCCTCATCAATGACTTCATCCATCAGCTGCACCGACATATTGAAATTCATTCTGCCTTCTTCGATCCGGGTGACGGAAAGGAGATTCTCCACAAGGCTGATAAGCCATTGTGAATCGTCAAAGATATCTGTAAAGACCTGCACTCTCGTTTCTTCATCCAGCTTGTCATAATTGGAGAGCAGATTGCTTGCATTACCGGAGATGGAGGTAAGCGGTGTGCGCAGATCGTGGGAGATCGCACGGAGTAAATTGGCACGAAGCTGCTCGTTTTTGGCAAGAACAGCGGCTGACTCCTTTTCTTTCGCGTTGCGATTATTATCTAAAGCCAGCGCACATTCGCCTAAGATCGACAGGAGAATGCTTGTTTCAAAAGAGTCCAGTGACCTTCCGTTAATATAGATACCCACGACACCGTAAATGCGTTCGTTGATGCGGATGGCCATATACAGGCATTTCGCCCTGTTCAGCGTATCGGTAGTTGCTCCTGCACGGTGGTGGTTTTCAAGCACCCAACCGGCAGCTTTATATTCTTCCGCACTAAACAGATCTTCACCTGTGCCTTCCGGCTCTATCGGGAAAAGAGCGCCTTTGGACAGCTTATCTCCCTTTACGGAATACATCACCACCGAACGGTTAAGCAGCTTCATCAGCTGGGTTGCCGTAATATGAAAGATGTCATCATCGTCCTGTGCCTTTTGCAAAAGCTGGTTCGTATCCAGAAGCACCTTGGTACGAAAGGCCGTCTGCGCCGACAGCTTGGCGTGAGATTTTAATTTAGATGCCAGGGTTCCGGTAATAATGGATGCCATCAGCATGATAGCAAAGGTGACGGTATATTTTGAGTCATATGCGTGAAAGGTCAGACGGGGCTCGGTAAAGAAGAAGTTGAAGAGCATAACACTCAGCAGTGAAGCGACAATACCGCAGGAATACCCTCTTGTAAACAAGGAGGTCAGAAGCACGCCAAGAATATATACCGGAATGATATTGGAATCGGTAAAGCCGAAATGATACAGCGCGACACACAGCAATGTGGTGAGAACAAGCACCAGCAGGGAGATCAGCAGATCCTTTGGATACGGGATGAGCGTTTTCCAGAATCTGTCTGACTTTTCCTTGTATTTTGGGTCTGCCGTGCTGTCCGGGATAATGTGGATATCGATGTTGGGAACGATCTCCGTCAGCTTTTCGGTAAGTGTGGGCTTGTTCCAGAAATGTCGGCGTTTCACGTTGCTTCTGCCAATCACGATCTTGGTAACACCGGAAATACGTGCATATTCTGCGATTTGAAAGGAAACATCCTCACCGTAAACGGTGGTGATATTAGCACCCAGCTTCTCAGCAAGATGGATGTGATACTGCAGTCTTCTTTTACTTGCATCATCCATTTTATCCGAATCGGGCGTTTGTACGTAAAGCGCGGTAAAGCTGCCGCCGAAAGCAGATGCCATCTTGGCAGCCGTATTTACGATCTTGGCATTGGTGGGAGAAGCGGACAGGCAGACAAGGATATGCTCTGTTTCTGCATTCCCCTTGCTCGCTATGTTTTTCATCTGTATCACCGCCTTCTTAATGCTTTATTCTATCACAGATTTGTGAATAATTCTACCGGTTTCGGTCTGCGTAGTAATCCACGCTTTCTGACAAGTCTGTGTCCGGGCTGTCGTAAAGTATGATCCGGGCAGCTGCGTGCTTATCCCGAAACCGTTTTACTTCCGCAGCAATTTCCTCATCCGACATTTCTTCGGTAAGAATCACACAGCTTGGCTCTCTCTTTTCGTTCTCCATTTCAATGGCTCTGCGGTTTTCATCCAGAAATTTATCCAGCCTTGCCATCAGAAAGAATCCGAGCACAAAGATGCCGAGAACCGATATGATCAGGACGATATCTCTCCATGCCTCCATTATGCCCGCCTCCTGACTTTTTGAATAGCGGCGGTTATATATGAAAGCACTTTTGCAGTGCCTTATCCTCCCCGATCACAAGCAGCGTTTTATTCTCAGATAACAGGGTGTCCGGCGTAACCGTCACGTTGGTTTTTCCATTCTGTTTTACACCGATAATGTTGATGTTATATTTTCTGCGAATGTCCAGGTCCAAAACGGTCTTGCCAATCCAGGATTTCGGAATGGCAACCTCAAAAATAGAATGTGCATCGTCCAGCTCAATATAATCGAGAATATGGTCAGAGCTGTATCGAATGGCAGCCCATTTTGCCACCTGCTTTTCGGGATACACCACTTCATCCGCACCGTTACGGAGCAGAAATTTTGCCTGTCCGTCACGCTCGGCACGGGACACTACCATCTTAGCCCCCAGCTCCTTGAGCGAGCAGGTTGTTTCAAGGGAGCTTTGGAAGTCCCCGCCGATGGCAACGATACAAACGTCGTAGTCGTCAATGCCCAAAGAGCGTAAGAACTCCACGTGCGTGCTGTCACCGATCTGTGCATTGGTCACGATGTCCATAGCCTCGTTGACACGGTCCTCGTTGTGATCGACAGCCATCACCTGATGCCCAAGCTGATTGAGCTGCAGGGCAATGTGCTTTCCAAAATTTCCAAGTCCGATAAGTAATATAGATTTCATCGTGTTTTCTCCTTTACCCTACTGTGATTTTTTCCTGCGGTAATTTGGAAAGATTTTTGTGAGATCCTGACAGTGCGGCGTAAATCAGAGTCAGCCCCCCGACTCGACCGAGGAACATCAGAATCATCAAAACGATTTGTGACACGCCGCTTAGACTCGGTGTAATTCCCAAAGTGAGACCAACCGTACCGACAGCAGATGCCGTCTCAAAAAGACAGGTGCCGATCGGTAACTCCTCCGTTACGCTGATAATGACCGCACCGCCGAAAAACAGCATAATGTACATCATAAGAATGGTGGAAGCATTCCGGATCGTCTTGCCATCGATTCGTCTGCAGAATAACTGTGCGTCCTCTTTTCTGCGAAAGCTCGCAAGAAGATTTGCAAACAAAACAGCAAAGGTCGTGGTCTTCATGCCGCCTGCGGTCGATCCCGGAGAGCCACCGATCAGCATCAGCGCAATCATAATCGCCCGCCCCGCACCGGTCATCTGCGTAAGATCCGCCGTATTAAAACCGGCAGTTCTCGGTGTAACTGCCTGGAAGAGAGCGCTGAAAATGCGCTCGTTCATTGCTTTTCCGGCGAAATCCACGAAAAAATAAAACATCGAAGGTAAGAAGATCAGCAGGCTCGTCGTCACTAAAATAACCTTGCTCTGCATACGGTATTTCTTAAAATGATATTTGTTTGTTACAATATCCTCCCAGGTCAGAAATCCGATACCGCCAATGATAATCAGCGCCATTACCGTGATGTTAATAAGGGGATTCGCCGCATATGAGGTGAGCGAGACATATTTAGCGCCCTCCGCTCCCATAACGTCAAAGCCCGCATTGCAGAAAGCGGAGATCGAATGAAAAAAGGACATCCATATGCCCCTTGCTCCGAAGTCGTGAATAAACGTCGGCATCATCACCAAGGCGCCGGTGAGTTCAAGCAGGAATGTGGCCTTCAGCACGAAAGAGGTCAGTCTGACAATTCCGCCGACCTTGGGCGCTGAAATAGCTTCCTGCATCGTGCTTCTCTGCATCAGGGTAATTTTCCGTCCCGAAAGCAAGGTGAAGGAAGCAGCAACCGTGATGACACCGAGCCCGCCGACCTGGATCAGAACCAAAATGACGCTCTGGCCGAACACCGACCAATAGCTTGCGGTATCTTGAACTACCAGTCCCGTAACACATACCGCCGAGGTCGAAGTGAACAGAGCCTCGTTAAACGGCGTTACCGCCCCGCTTTTTGTTGCTATGGGGAGCATAAGGAGTAAAGCACCCACCAATATGACTCCTGCAAAGCCGAGGATAATCATTTGAAACGACGATAAATGTCTTTTTTTGCGTACCGGATCCGCCATAGCCCTTCTCCTCATCTGCCTTTTATTATCTAAATTATACTATGATCGATTTTAAGACGGTGTAAGAGAGCGATACACAACATTAAGATTTTATTAAGAAAAATGGAGCGGCTTTCAGCTCCACGAGAGGGGGAATATGATGATTTCCTGAAAAACCGCGAAGAACAGTGCGCAGGGCAGAGACGAAAATGCTCCCGATTCGTTCCCGGCTTGTGCCGGAGCTGCCCGGGGATGGCAAAAAACTACCCCCTTGCGCAGAAAAAGCATCCGCCGAAGCGGATGCCTTAATCGTCTTTTACATAGGTTGCAATATCTTCCAGGGAACAATCCAGCACAGCGCAGAGCTTGCTGAGCGTTTTGGTCTCAATGTTATCATTTGCCCGCAGGCGGCGGATGGTTTTGCTGTCGATCCCGCACTTTTCTCTGAGCTGATAGGTGCTGATACCCTTTTCTTTCATTGTGAGCCATAGCTTATCAAAGCGAATCATTCTGCATTCCCCCCGATGTACCTATATTGACGTATTGGAGTTAAAGCGTGCGTTCCATAAAAATCTCATCCCAAGGGTGAGATACCTCTACAAAACCGAACTGTTCAAAAAGCTTTCCGGATGCATCATTTCCTTCAACATAGCACATTGAGACCTTCTGATATTTTCCTTCGTCTCTCATTGCGTCCAGAACAAGACCTACCGCCGCTTTTCCGTATCCCTTACCTTGGTAACGCTTGTCAATGAAAAGCTGACAAAAGTCGTAAGCACCCTTTTCGGGTGCGTCTAAGTACATGCCCATTCCCACCGCAGTTTCGTTATCATAAACATTGAACACATGGGGATGCAATTTGCGGTGCAACCACGCTCTTGCCAGCATTACTACACTGTTGCATACATAGTCCCGCTGATCCTCGGCAACTTCCAGATCCGTCCGCCCTGTTTCATAATCTATATCAACCAAGTGTATCATAGGATTACCTCTTTCGTGAATGATGATCGACCAATGGAATTATAGCATGACTTTGGAAGAATTACAACGGTATGAACTTAACGTGTGCTCAACGCAAACTTAACGAGCGCTCTGATAAAGCCTCAAATTGGCATTTGAGCATCGAAAAAGGCAGCCACCTTTCGGTAGCTGCCTTTGTAATTTAAGAAGTAAATTATCTCTTGGAGCGGTAATTCGACACGTGAAGACTGTTTTTACGCGTGAGAATCGTGGCATTGAGTGAGTATCGTTTTGTGAAAAAGGGGTCGAATTCTGCGAGAAGCAGAAATCGGCTAGTGTATAGTGTGTAATATCGTGTATGTCGTGAAATAGCGTAATTTTTCGTGATAGGTTGGTTTTTTTTGGTTTTTACGGGAGGGGGTTGTGCCATCAAAGAGTATTACCAGAAGTAATAACTCCGTTTTTCTGTTAGTTGCTTTTTGTCCTTCGACTCACGATGATCCCGCATTCCGAAGAATGGATCTTTGGCGGCAACGGTGGGATCGAACCAATCGGCCTTTGCTGTTGCCCATGCGATCCATTCTTTTGTGTCTTCACTATCGGTACCTTTTGCCTCAACAGCTGCAATCAGTGCGCGGATTTTACAGGCAACAGCATAGTCCTCGGCCTGATTCTGTAAGGCTATGGTTTTAGCAACTTCTTCGTTATAGCGCTTTGCAAATTCTTCTTTACGACGTCGTTCCTCTTCTCGTTTGCGTTCAGCTTCCTCACGCTCTTCGCGTGCTATTTTTACATCGTTGATACCGGTAAAAATAGCAATCAAAATCTCGCCAAGACGGTCTTCCAGAAGTCCGGATTTACTGTCACGGATTCTACGTTTATCCCCGATACCGACGCTGATACGGCCGTTATAGATGTGATCATATTTTCTGATGTGAGGTTTTGAACCCCATCCACGTCGTTTCATATCATCCTCATATTGAAGTTGCGCCATCTTCTCTTCACGGGTTAATTCATGACGTACTTCGGTGGTGGTCTCTGAGAATCGAAGAAGGACAGAGTCTTCTCCAATAGAGAAATGAAGTTGATCATCGATTTCGATGCCTAATGGTTCAGATGCTTTAGCCAGTGTATCGATGATTCGGAAGATCCGCGGAAATGTTTCTTCTGCTACGGAGTCGGCAGGGTAGGGAAGTTCTTTGGGCTTTGCCTTCAGTTGAGATCGAAGTAGCTTCTGATAGGCAGCTACCTTTGGATGTTGCTTTTCGTTCTGATCAGCCAGAACGATCTGTGATGCTACTGCCAAAACCGTAGTCTGTTCTTCTTCTGACATAAACCCCAACTGGTCGGGTGTAGTCTGGGAATATACATTTCCGGTTCGTAGACCGGTTTTGATATCACCCTTGTCGCTCTTGGGAAGGGGCGGAATAGTTACCTCCTGACCGGCACGGATTTTGGCCCAGTATCCAACTGGAGGTGTGGGAATATCCAATGACTTGCAGATTTTGTGAATCGTACTGTCTGAGACGGCATACTTCTTTGCGACTTCCGTGACAGGGTACTGCCAAATCTCTTTGTAAAGTACTTCTCGACGATATATGTTTTTCTTTGTGCTGCCCCACTCAATGACCTCAGGCTCACCTAATTCAACTTCTTCGATCTTTTGAGAAGGTGCTTGTTTTTTAGGAGTGTTTATCTTTGGAGGAGCTTTGGGTTCCTGGGCTGGTTCAGTAGAAGTGGATGCCATGTTTCGCATTTTGTTAGCGGCGGCGCTGGTTTTATACAGAAAGATGATTTCGTTTGGATCACCAGTAAGCTCTGTTACGGTCGTATCCTTATCGAATTCCTTTTTGGTCCAGTAGCCGGGAGGAGGTATTGGAATACCTGCATCTTTGATTTGCTTCAGCATTGCAGAATATGGAATGCTGTATTTTATGGCCATTCCGGAAACTGCGGATGACCAGACTTCATCGTAAATTTGCTGCCTTGTCAGCTTAACGATAGGACGAATGGTCATATCGGATTCCTCCTTTGTTGCATTATTTGATGCTTCGGATGTTTGCTGGGGTTCTGTGCGAATCAGATCTTCAAATAGTGTTATCCCTCCGATCCTTCGTTTTCTTTTAATAGAAAAACCAAGTCACGTTTCATCTCTTCGAAACTGCTGATAATGCTTTGCAGATTCTTCTCAATTCTTTCAACCTGTACTTCGTTGATTTTGCCATGATTGTATGCGATGAGTCTTTCGGGAACGATAGCGTAACTCCAACCATCGCCTCGATATGAGTCCTCGTTCTTGGCGGCGAACCCAATTGGCAGGAGATTGTTCCGCATTCCCAAAGAGACCATCATAGGAGAGATTCCTAAATAGTCCGCAGCAATCTTAAGTGTGATCTTTGGCATCGCTCTGATTTCTTCGTCGGTATACTTACCCATACATTTCACCTCCTTTACCCCGGAAAATACTTTCTGTGTATATTATAGGGAAGGGGAAAGAGCCTTGCAAGAATAATTTTTCATCGCTCATTTCATCAATCAATTATGGTTGATTAATGAGCGATGAACTGATATAATGAGTATGAGGTGATGTTTTATGTACAACAAGAAACCGCCCTTTGAAATTACAAATGCCATGCTGGATGAAATTACGGAGATAGCAGAACTGGTAGGTCATGTGAATGCAACAGCTGGTCTGTCCACAAATCCCATGTTGCGCCGTACTAACCGTATTCGGTCTGTGTATTCCTCGCTGGCTATAGAACAGAATACATTGAGCCTGGAACAGGTGACAGCTGTTCTGAACGGCAAAAGAGTCATCGCACCGCCCAAGGATATTGCCGAGGTAAAAAATGCATATGAGATCTATGAAATGATGGATTCTCTGAATCCTTATTCCGTTGATGATCTGTTGAATGCCCATGCAGTTATGACAAAAGGATTGACTGAAGAATCCGGCTGTTTCCGTTCCGGCCCGGTGGGCGTAGTGGACAAACAGGGTAATATTCTGCATTTTGGCACGCTGCCGGATTATGCACCAGGACTCACATCAGAATTGCTTGGATGGGTTAAGGATAGCAACATTCATATGCTGATCAAAAGCTGCGTCTTTCATTATGAACTGGAACTGATCCATCCTTTTGCTGACGGCAACGGGCGAATTGGACGGCTGTGGCACACTCTATTACTAACTCAGTGGAAGCCTATGTTTGCGTGGCTCCCGGTGGAATCGATTATCCATGACCGGCAGGATGAGTACTACGCTTCCATTAACCGCTCTAACTACGAGGGCGAATCTACAGCCTTTATCGAATTCATGCTGTCTGCGATTAAGGAAGCATTAATGGAAGCTGTACAGGCCAGCGGAGCGGCTGAGAGCATGACTACCGATGAATTGCGCTGGTATAAGGTCGAGCGATTCCTAAAGAAGAATGACACAATCACCAATGCAGATGTTCGACAGATGTTCCAAGTGTCGTCTGCTACTGCTAACCGAATTCTTTCAAAGTTTACCGAGGAAGGTAAGATTCAAAAAATCAGGATAGGCAAGTCTTGGGGCTATATTTTGTAATTAATTCTTTTGTGTAAGTATATGGAAAGTATAGGCTTTATATATATGGTTTTCCGGAAAGGCTTGATTCTCCAATTTATACTACAACTTATTTGCCTACTAAGTTTTTCCCTGAACCAGATGTAGCAGGATATAATGTTTTGTTTATGTGATTGCCATAACGCTAACCAGCGTGAATGATAAATATATATCAGCTATGTTGCATCTTTCATTGATGCAACATAGCTGTATTTTACTTGGTGAAATTCTTATTGCTGAAGATTAGGTTTTATGTTGGGTTTTGGTTTTTGAGTGAAAGAATGCCCCGATTTTTGTGGCGATAAAATAAAGAAAATGGCCTGCAAATGAGCCAAAAACGGAACATTTGCAGACCATTCGAACTTGTAAGTTATCTCTTGGAGAACTGGGGAGCACGACGGGCGGCCTTCAGACCGTACTTCTTTCTCTCCTTCATTCTGGGGTCACGGGTCAGGAAACCGGCAGCCTCCAGGGTTGCACGGTACTCGGCGTTGACGCCCAGCAGAGCACGGGAGATGCCATGACGGATGGCGCCGGCCTGGCCGGTAACGCCGCCGCCCTTGACGGTGCAGATGATGTCGACCTTACCGACGTTCTCGGTGGCGACCAGGGGCTGACGAACGATCAGCTTCAGGGTGTCAAGGCCGAAGGAGTCGTCGATGTCACGGCCGTTGATGATGATGGAACCGGTGCCGTTCTCGTAAACACGGACACGGGCGATGGAAGACTTACGTCTGCCGGTGCCGTACTGATACTGTCTCTTGCTCTCGTACATGATCTCTTACCTCCTGAATTAGTCCTGGGTCCAGGCTTCGGGCTTCTGAGCGGCATGGGGATGCTCAGCACCTGCGAAAACCTTCAGACGGGTGAGGGCGCCACGGCCCAGAGTGTTCTTGGGGAGCATGCCCTTGACTGCCAGCTCGAAAGCGAATTCGGGACGCTCTGCCATGAGGGTCTTATACTTGGTTTCCTTCAGACCGCCGATCCAGCCGGAGTGATGGCGATAGTACTTCTGATCCAGCTTCTTGCCGGTGAGGACTGCCTTGTCGGCGTTGATGACGATGACGTAGTCGCCACAGTCAACGTTGGGGGTGAAATCGGGCTTCAGCTTGCCGCGGAGCAGGTTGGCAGCGATGACGGCGGTACGGCCCAGGGGCTTACCGGCGGCGTCAAGAACGTACCACTTGCGCTGCACGTCTTCTTTTCTGACCAGGGTAGTGGACATGATGTTTCCTCCGTATATGATAATAAATATTTTGACTTTTTTCGGCTGTGGGATTACAATAGTCCCAGACAGCTTTACCTTTATACCACGGAAAAATTTGAATGTCAAGCACTATTTTTGAAATTTTTGTTTTTCTCCGCAAGAACTCCTGTATTCTCGTTTATACTTGTTTATTCTCTTGTTTTCTCGTTTTGCAATTTTTATAAATTTACGGGCTCGGGGGAAGTTTTTGCGGCAGATTTCATGGGAGGTTTTATAATGCAGCGTGCAATGGGACTGGTTCGGCGGTGTGTGGAGGACTATCAGATGATCGTTCCCGGGGACAAGATCGCCGTAGGCGTATCGGGGGGAAAGGACTCCATGGTGCTTCTGCGGATCTTGTCCGCTCTGCGGGACTATTTTCCCGGAGGCTTTTCTCTGGCGGCTGTGACCATTGACATGGGCTTCGGCATGGATTTTGCCCCCATTGAGGAATTCTGTGCCGCCCGGGACATCCCCTTTATCCGGGTGCAGACGGAGATCTCCAAGATCATCTTTGACTACCGCAAGGAGAAAAATCCCTGCTCCATGTGCGCAAAAATGCGCCGTGGGGCCCTGAATCAGGCCATTTTGGAGCAGGGCTTTACCAAGGTGGCGCTGGGGCATCACTATGACGATGCGGTGGAGACCTTTCTCATGAGCCTGATCTTTGAGGGGCGCATCAGCTGCTTCCAGCCGGTGACCTATTTGGATCGCAGCGGCGTGACCCAGATCCGGCCCCTACTGTATCTCACCGAGGGCATGGTGCGCCGTCTGGCGGAGGAGGAGCAGCTTCCCATCGTGCAAAACCGCTGCCCGGCGGACAAGAACACCAAACGGGAGGAGATCAAGGAGCTGATCCGCAGCCTGAGCAAGACCTACCCCGAGCTGAAGGAGCGGGTCTTCGGCGCCATGCAGCGCCTGCCTCTGCCGGAGTGGGGAACCGTTCCCCATCCGCGTACTTCCGGAAAGTAATCGGTGATTTTTAACAATTATTTGCAGGGAATAGAGATTTTTCCATAGCAATTTAACCGAATATATGCTATGATAAACTCGTACGATTATATATTGAGGTGATGCATTTATGGCTCGATCCTTTTTTGGCGGCGTGCACCCCAAGGGTTACAAAGAACTGACAAAAGAAAAGGCTCCCGTGATCCTGCAGCCCAAGCTGGTCAGTATTGCCATGAACCAGCATATCGGCAGACCCTGCACACCTCTGGTGCAGGTTGGCCAGCGTGTGCTGGTGGGGCAGAAGATCGGTGACGGTGAGGGCCTCTGTGTTCCCGTTCATGCCTCGGTCTCCGGAACAGTGGTTGCGGTGGAGAACCATGCCACCCCCGGCGGTACATATACCCTCTGCGTGGTCATTGAGAATGACGGAAGAGATACCCGTTTTCCCGGCCTGAAGGGGCGGGAAACCATCGACGACCTGAGTCCGGAGGAGCTGATCGCCATTATCCGTGAGGCGGGCATTACGGGCATGGGCGGCGCAGGCTTCCCAACCCATGTGAAGCTCTCCTCCGGCCTGGGCAAGGTGGATACGGTCATTGTCAACGGCGCAGAGTGCGAGCCCTATATCACCGCCGATGACCGCCTGATGCGTGAGAGTCCGGAGCGGATCATCCGGGGTCTGCAGGTGATTCAGAAGATCCTGCAGCCCAAGCGTACCGCCATCGGCCTGGAGAACAACAAGCCCGCCGCCGCAGAGGCCATGAAACAGGCACTGGCAGCGGATATGGAGCTGCTGACCCTGAAGGTGCGCTATCCCCAGGGCGCAGAGAAGCAGCTGATTCAGGCGGTGACGGGGCGGCAGGTGCCTCCCGGTGGCCTGCCTGCTCATGTGGGCTGCGCCGTGTTCAATGCGGCCACCTGCGCTGCCATCTGTGATGCGGTCTATGACGGTCTGCCTCTGATCCACCGTATTATTACAGTGACCGGCCAGGCCATCCGTGAGCCGGGCAACTTCCTGGCCCCCATCGGCACCTACTATTCCGAGCTGATCGAGGCGGCAGGCGGCTTTGCCAAAACCCCGGATAAGGTACTCTGCGGCGGCCCCATGATGGGCATCGCCCAGCACCGTCTGGACTGCGGCACCATCAAGGGCAATAACGCCCTGACCTGCCTGTTAGAGAACAAAAAATCTTCCTATGAGCCCCAGTGTATCCGCTGCGGTAAGTGCGTAGAGGTCTGCCCCATGCACCTGCAGCCGGTGTTCCTCCATCGGGCAAGCACCAAAAGTGACCTTGCCAAGCTGGAGAAGGGGAACGTCATGGATTGCATCGAGTGCGGCTGCTGCGCCTATACCTGCCCGGCAGAGATTCCTCTGGTGCAAAGCTTCCGCCGTGGCAAGCAGCTGCTGCGGTCACAGAAAGCAAAGGAGGCGGCAAAATGAGACCCAGACCACAGTATTTCACCATCTCCTCCTCCCCCCACGCCCACAGCAAGACCACCACGAAAGTGATCATGCGTGACGTGGTCATCGCCCTGATCCCCGCTCTGATCGCTGCCATCTATTTCTTCGGCTTCCGCGCCCTGACCCTGACCATGGTGTCGGTCTTCGGCTGCACCTTCTTCGAGTGGGCATACCGTAAGCTGATGAAAAAGCCCCACACCATCGGGGATTGGTCGGCGGCGGTTACGGGTGTGCTCATCGCCTTTGTCTGCCCCGTGAGCCTGCCCTTCTGGACGGTGCTGATTGCGGACTTCTTCGCCATTGTGCTGGTAAAGCAGCTCTTCGGCGGCATCGGCATGAATATTGTCAACCCCGCCCTGGCGGCACGTGCCTTCCTTTTCAGCTGGCCCTCTCTGATGTCCGGCACCTGGGTCACCCCCGGCACCTGGCTGCCTGCCCTGTCTGCCCCTGTGGTAGACGGTGTCACCGCCGCAACGCCCATGGAGGCATTGGCGGCGGGACAGCTCCCCACCGAGAGCCTGCTGGATCTCTTCCTGGGGAACATCGGCGGCTCCCTGGGTGAAGTATCCGCCCTGGCCCTGATTTTAGGCGGCGTGTATCTTCTGATCCGCCGTGTGATCTCCCTGCGTATCCCCCTGGCTTACCTGCTCACCGTGGCGTTGCTGACCTTTGTGTTCCCCCTGGGCGGCAATGACCGCCTGCCCTGGATGGCCTGCCAGATCCTCTCCGGCGGCCTGCTTCTGGGCGCCATCTTCATGGCCACAGACTATACCACCTCCCCTGTTACCCGTGGCGGACAGATTGCCTTTGGCATTGGCTGCGGTCTGCTGACCGTGGCGCTGCGCTACTTCGGCTCCTATGTGGAGGGCGTGAGCTATGCCATTTTGATTATGAACTGCTGCGTGGGCTTCTTCGACAAGATCGGTATCCCCAAGCGTTTTGGCCTTGTAAAAAAGGCAAAGAAGGGCGGTGAGGGCAAGTGAAATACATTCTTCGCCTGACCGTCACCCTCTTCCTCATTACGGCCGTGGTGGCGGGGCTTCTGGCTCTGGTCAACCATGTGACCGAGGACAAGATCGCCACCCTGAAGGAAGAAAAAGCCAAAAATGCCATGCTGCAGGTGCTACCTGCGGAAGAATACACCCCCGTCCCCTGTGCAGAGGAAGGTGTCAGCATCTATCAGGCAGATGACAAAGGCTATGTGGTGCGCCTGGAGGCCGGTGGCTTCGGCGGCGCCATTGACCTGATGGTGGGTGTCAATTCCGATGGAACCGTCAGCGGCATCTCCGTGGTCTCCCATGCGGAAACCGCCTCCCTGGGCGCCAACTGCACCCGTGCGGATTGGCAGAGCCAGTTCATCGGCCGCAGCGGCCAGCTGGCCGTGGACAAGGACGGCGGCGAGATCGACTCCCTTACCGGCGCTACGGTGACCTCCCGAGCGGTCACCGAGGCCGTGGAACGGGCGCTGAAACTGGTTGAGGAGGTGGGCAAATGAACTTTAAGAAGCACTTGAAAGACAGTCTCCTGACCAACAATCCGGTCTTAGGCCAGCTGCTGGGTCTATGCTCCACCATGGCCATTACCACCACCCTCTTTAACGGCCTGGGCATGGGCATCTCCGTGACCCTGATCCTCATCTGCTCCAATGTGGTCATCTCCCTGCTGCGCAAGGTGATCCCCGATAAGATCCGCATCGCCGCCTATATTGTGGTGATCGCCGGCTTTGTTACCATGGTGGATCTGCTGCTGCAGGCATATCTGCCCGCCCTCTCCGAGAGTCTGGGCGTGTTTATCCCCCTGATCGTGGTCAACTGTATCATTTTGGGCAGAGCCGAGGCATTTGCCTCCAAGCACGGCGTGCTTGCCTCCGCAGTGGATGGCCTGACTCAGGGCATCGGCTACACCGCCGCTCTGGTGGTCATGTGCATCATCCGTGAGTTCCTGGGCAGCGGCACCTTCGGCGCCGGTGTCATCGGTACGGATGGCATCCGCATTCTGCCGGAGCAGTACCCCGCCCTGCTGATCATCCTCCCCGTAGGCGGCTTCCTGACTCTGGGCTGCCTCATCGCCTTTACCCAGTGGGTCAACCGCAAGCTTGCTGAGCGAGCCGAGAGAAAGGAGGCGGCAGGATAATGCAGCTGTTTTTATCCCTGTTCTCCATCTCCCTGAGTGCCATTTTGGCAGAGAACTTTATTTTGGTGAAATTCCTGGGCATCTGCCCCTTTATGGGCGTGTCCAAGAAGACCGATACCGCCGTCGGTATGGGTGTGGCGGTGATCTTCGTCATGGCGCTGGCCTCCGCTGCCACCTGGGCGGTCAATGAGTATCTGCTCTTGCCCTTCGGCCTTGGCTATATGCAGACCGTGGTCTTCATTCTGGTTATTGCGGCGCTGGTGCAGCTGGTGGAGATGTTCCTCCAGAAGGCCGTTCCCTCCCTGTATCAGGCGCTGGGCATCTACCTGCCCCTGATCACCACCAACTGCGCCGTTCTGGGCGTGGCGCTGCTGAATATTCAGGAGGGCTACAGCTTCATCGAGTCCCTGATCTACGGCGTTACCGGCGGCATTGGCTTCACTCTGGCCATTGTCCTCTTCTCCTCCGTGCGGGAGCGTCTGGAGGACTGCGATTGCCCCAAGGCCTTCAAGGGCTTCCCTCTGGCGCTGATCGCCGCCGGTCTGCTGGCGCTGTCCTTTATGGGCTTCTCCGGCTTCAAGGTATTTTAAGAAAGGAGGCTGCGCTGTGGAAAAAATCTTATATGCCGTTGCCATCCTGGCTGCTATGGGTGCTGTTTTCGGCGGAATTCTGGCGGCTGCCTCCCGAATTTTTGCGGTGCAGGTGGATGAGCGCCTGCCCAAGCTCACCGAGGCGCTGCCCGGTGCCAACTGCGGCGGCTGCGGCTTTGCCGGCTGTCAGGCCTATGCACAGGCCGTGCTGGATGGCAAGGCTTCCTTGGGTCTCTGCGCCGCCGGCGGCTCGGAGGCTGCGGAAAAAATGGGCAAGATCATGGGCGTAGAGGCCGATAAAGTAGAGCGCAAGGTGGCCATGGTCAAGTGCCGTGGGCAGAACCATCTGTCCAAGGGCCGCTACGAGGGCATTGCCGATTGCCGTGCCGCCATGTTCGTCACCGGTGATGGCCCCTCTGCCTGTCCCAACGGCTGTCTTGGCTTCGGCACCTGCGTCAGCGTGTGCAAATTCGGCGCTATCTCCGTGCAGAACGGTGTGGCCCGGGTGGATGCGGAGAAATGCACCGGCTGTATGCAGTGCGTGGAGGCCTGCCCCCGCAAGGTCATCATCCCCGTCACCTACCATACGGATATCGTCATCGCCTGCTCCAACCGGGAGCGTGGCGCCTATACCCGTGAGACCTGCGACTTAGGCTGCGTGGGCTGCCACCTCTGTGAAAAGCAGTGCGAGCACGATGCCATCCACGTGATCAAGAATCTGGCGGTCATCGACTACAGCAAGTGTGTCTCCTGCGGCCGCTGCGCTGCGGTCTGCCCCCGTCACCTGATCTCCGACTCCAACCTCCGCACCGATATGGATGCTGTACCGGCTATGCAGCGGTAAGAAAAAATACTAAGAGGTCGCCTTCGAGAGGCGACCTCTTTTTTTAAGCTTTGTTATCCGGATGATCGGCAGCGTGCTGGGTTTTGGCGAAATTGCCGTGGAGGAAGGCGGGGAGTCTGGGCTTGTTGTGGGTGCGGGCGCTGGTTTTGCCCTCGGGGCGGATTTCGCCTGCCTGGGTCAGGGAACGCTTGGTCAGGGCAGGGCCGATCAGCTCATAAACCAGTACTGCAAAGAGTACCACATTGCGCACCACAGCGCCATCGGACAGAGAGGCAGCGGTCAGCGCCATGCCCAGGGCAACGCCTGCCTGGGGCAGGAGGGTGATGCCTAAATGACGGGTAATGGCAGCGTTACAGCCGGTGAGACGGCAACTGCCGTAAGCACCCAGATACTTGCCGGCGGAACGAGCCAGTATATACACAAAGCCCACCAGAAGGGTCAGCGGTTGGGTCAGGATCTGCAGATCCAGCTCCGCACCGGAGAGTACAAAGAACACAATGCTCAGGGGCGTGGACCATTTATCCACACGGGACATCAATTCCTCGGAGGTGGGGCAGATATTGCAGAAGATCGTGCCTGCCATCATGCACACCAGCAGGAGGGAGAAGCCCATGTGGATGCCACCAACGGTGAATTTCACATAGGACAGTCCCACCATCAGCAGCACAAAGGCGACAGACACCGCCATACGCTTGCTGCGGGAGTGGAAGAATCGCTCCACCAGATGGAGCAGCAGCCCTATCAGCGCACCCAACCCCAGAGATCCGATGATCTCCAAAATGGGCTCCACCACGACCCCCATGAGATCCACAGCGCCGTTTTCCAGAGCACCGGCAATGCCGAAGGATACGGAGAACAGCACCAGACCCACGGCATCGTCAATGGCAACCACCAGCATCAGAAGGCGAGTCAGAGGGCCGTCGGCCTTATACTGCTTTACAACCATCAGGGTAGCCGCAGGAGCGGTGGCAGAGGCGATGGCGCCAAGAGTAATGGCGGCAGGGGCGGAGATCAGTTCAGGGGCAAGGAAATGCAGCCCCAGCAGCAGAGCATCCACCAGAATGGTCGTTACCACAGCCTGTGCTATGCCGATGATAATGGCACGGCTGCCCATGGCCTTCAGCTGTCCGAGGCGGAACTCGTTGCCGATGGCAAAGGCAATAAAGCCCAAAGCGATCTGGCAGAAGACACTCAGTTCCTCCACCTGACCGAGAGACTGGAAGCCCAACCCCTCCAGGCCGATTCTGCCCAGGCAAAAAGGCCCCAGCAGCAGACCGGCCACCAGATAAGCGGTGACCGCAGGCAGGTGCAGCAGCTTGGCCAGACGGGACAGCAACAGACCACCTAAGATCGCCACAGAAAGACAAATCATCGTTTCCACGAAAATCCCTTCTTCTCTAAAAATTCCGTGCGATATCATAGCACCACAGCTCTTTCGGCGCAAGATGAATTGTTCACAAAAAATAGGAAATTGTCCATAGAAAAATTAGGTAAAATCAAAAGAATGGCCACGAAACACCATAAAAGAGAGGCACTGCAAGCCGCAACTGCCTGATAAATCAACCATAATAGAGTTATGTAAATCACACATGCTTAGACAAGAGGGATTTGAAAACAGGAGCAGTAAGGCAAATGGCATCTTTTACCCGGTAAGTCAAACAGAAATTTGCCGGTCTGTTTAGGAACTAACAACTAAGAGCTAAGGACTAAAAACTGAGGTGTGCCTTCGGCACGGATTTGGAATATTTCGCCCGTCAAACAGAAATTTGACGAACAGTTTGCCGCAACCAAAGGCTCCCGTATGAAGAGGATTTTCAGGCTATGAATCAGGTATCAAATACGCAATGTCATTGCGAGGCCACTTGTGGCCGTGGCAATCCGTATCCTAAAAAACTACCGTTTTTACACGAAATTCCCATATAATCGAAACATTTTTGGAGCGGATTGCCACG